>JAGREQ010000220.1 GCA_020446465.1 Novosphingobium sp.
GGAAGCCGTTCAAACATGGGTCAAATCTCAATGAAAATTATCTCCCCTCCCGGGTCAAATCTCACCGGAAATCAACAATGAGCGGTCCTGCCTGTCTGCTGGGCTGCCATCAGCGTCGTCCCTGAGCCCGCGAACGGGTCAAGAACGATGTCACCCCGGCGCGAACAATCACGCAAGGCATCGGCAACAAGAGCGACGGGTTTAACGGTGGGGTGCATGGCCAGCTCGTCCTTGCGCGTTGCCGACATACTGCTGATACCGGGATAATCCCAGACGTTGGTGCGATAGCGGCCCGTCTCGCCAAGGCCGAAACTGTTCACGTGGGGCGCATCGCCATATTTGAACACGAATATCAGTTCATGTTTGGAGCGATAGAATGTCCCCATACCGGCATTGGTCTTGTTCCAGACCACAAGGTTCTTGAGCTGAAGCCCACACTCATCACCGGCTTCCAGGAGCTCGCGCATATGGCGCCAGTCCATGCAGACATAAATGATGGCACCGATGCGGGCATGGCGAACCATATTGCCAAGGGCCCGCCCCAGGAATGCCGTGAATTGCGACGCGCTCATTTCTCCCGCGCCCATCGCGAACTCACGATGACGCACACGGCCCAGACCGCAAACATGCCCATCGATCGGCACATTGTAGGGTGGATCGGTAAAGATGATGTCGGCCCGAGCATCACCCATGATGACATCATAATGCTCCGGTTCGCGGGCGTCGCCGCAGAGCAGGCGATGGCGCCCCAACTGCCAAACGTCACCAGGGCGCGTAATGGCCTCCTTTGCCATCGGCGGAATCTGGTCGGAGTTTTGTTCCTTGACATCGGGAGCGGAGTCTCTTGCCGCATCCAGCGTGAAATCCACTTCCGCCAGACTGAACCCGGTCAGTTCGACGTCAAACTCAAGATCGATCAGTTCCTGCAATTCGAGCGCGAGCAGTTCCTGATCCCATCCCGCATTGAGCGCGAGCTTGTTGTCGGCCAGAGCATAGGCCTTGCGTTCCTTAGATGAGAGGTCGCCGATACAAAGCGCTGGCACTTCATTCAGACCAAGTAGCTGCGCTGCTGCCACGCGGCCATGCCCCGCGAGGATTTGATCGTCCTCATCGACAAGCACGGGATTGGTAAAACCGAACCGCGTAATGGAGTCGGCGATCTGGCGAAGTTGCTTGCGTGAATGGGTACGCGCGTTGCGTGCTGCAGGTTTGAGCGCCCCTGGTGGACGCATCATGATCTGTCGAGGCACTCTCACTTTTGCCGGATGTTCCATTGCCACCTCCTTCATGGATAGGTGGCAAGGATACAAAGTCGATTACTTGGCCGGCAAGACGACCCCTCGAAGCACAATTACTGATTCTCAGAGCCTTCTCAGAACCCTCTTAGACCCTTATGACTTGAAGGTACTTCCACGGTACTTGTCGTCATACTTTCCAATGGACAGAACAAATCCACACCCTTTCTCGCGCGAGCATGTAGTCGCACCGAACTCTGAGTAACAAAAATTTTCAGTCGATTTTTACTTCTGAGGTGTACAGTGGTTACTATTCGAAGAGTCCGGTGCGAACGCTGCTGACCGGACGAATTGCGTCACAAGTCGCGAATCATACAGGCAATGCAGCTATCTGTATCGAGTGCGATTTGCCCTTGTCGGAACGGGCTGCGCACGCATCCAATCGCAACAGTCGGGAAGCCGGTACGCACTCAAGGGATGCTCGATCCCATTTCTCGGACGGACGGCACATTTCCCGGCCCGGTCACCCCAGTTGCACGCGATCGGCTCCCGCATTTGCGCCTCTCGATCCCATTTGACGCCTCCCATTCCCATTTCAGCACCACCTGATCCCGATTTGCGCCGTCGTTTTCCCGGAAACTATGCAGCGCGAACCGCAAATAGTGCCAAAACCCAGCCAATTCCTCTCAGTTGCAAGGCGGAAATCGGAGCAAATTCCCTGCTATGCGCTTTAGAATTCCCTGTTCCCGGATCGACGAAAAAAGCCACAGCATCACTTGATGGCTCTACTTTTCAGCGAGTTAAGACGCACATCCAGCGGCAGCGGGCCGCCATTCACGCGAAAGTTTCGATTGATCAGGGAATAACAGGGAAGAGACCGGTGATCACAGTCGTGCCCACACCTCCATCTCTTATAGAGTTTTAGCCATTTTCAGTCCTTTGTGCTGATTTGGCGTCTAACCTTGGGTCAAGGTTAGACATTTCCCACTCGGAAAGACGCCTGATTGCGCCCTCTGCGAGACGTTCCTGGTTGGCTGCTTCGACGTAACGCGCAACCTCATCATCCTTCGAATGGCCACTTACAGACTTCATGGTTTTGTTCGGCATTTCGAGCTCAGCCATGCGCCTCATTGTCGCCTTGCGCAGCCCATGGGCCGTGCATCGCGGCAGACCTGCTGCATCGCATTGTTCACGGAACCACCCTCCAAAGCCCTTGATAGAGAACGGCTTTCCCCATTCCGTGACCAGAAAGTACAAATCGTTATGCGCTGGCATCGCATCTATTGCTGCTACGAGCTGAGAGGCGATATGCAGGCGAAGCAACTTGCCAGTCTTGGTCTGACGGACGACAAATTTACCGCCATGCACATGTTGCGGACCAAGGTGAATCGAATCTACCTTGCGCTGATCGGTCCAGAGCATCAACTCCATTGCCAGGCGCTGTTTCGTTCCGAGCGGCCAATGCGCACGGAATGTGGCGATGTCGGCCTCGGTCCAAGTGTAAAAGCCTGCTGATCGCTCTCCTGGCGAGACTTTCACTTCCTGAGAATCATCGACTGGGTTATTATTGATCCAGCTCAACTTCCGGGCGAACGAAAAGAGGCGGCGTAGTTCCTTCCGCAGTTTTCGTGCTGCTTCCGGCCCGCCAACGATGCGGCCTTTCTCGTCCAGCGACTTGATACGCGCTTTGGCAATGATGGCATCAATATGATCGAAGCGGGCGCCCTTAACGGGTCTATCTTCCCTGCCATCGACAAAATGTTCGAGGATTCTGCGCACCTTGGTTTGCGTCACCTCGCTGGGCCCAAGCCGTTCCGGAACTGTGAGATAGCGTCGAAGAAGATCCCCGATGCTACCTGGCGCGGCGCATGCGGCATGTACCTCCTCCCGTGCTTCGGCTACCAACCTCTTTTTGCTCATCGGCGAGGGTTTCTGGTGCACTTAATCCGGTCGACTTTATGGGCAGCCCTGCGACAAGGCTTGGGCCGGGATGAGACTGTCCGGTTCGGAACAGCGAGACGGGAGAAGAAGACATTCGAGTGAGCGAATCCCCACGTCTGCATGCGCCCCGCATAGCTGTCGTTCACGCCCACCAGTTGAAACGCCAAAAATTGCCTTACGTTCATGCAGCATCGATGCCGTTAGTTGCTCTCAACCAATTCTTTGTTGATCGCCAGCGCGACAAGCGTCGCCACCGCGCCCGACAGCAAGTAGCCACCCGCCGCGATGAGTCCGAAATAGCTGGCCAGCAGCAGCGCGGCGAGCGGGGCGAAGCCGGCTCCGAACAGCCATGCAAGGTCCGAGGTCAGGGCCGAGGCGGTGTAGCGCATATCACCGGAAAAATTCGCCGCCACCGCGCCGGAGCTTTGCCCGAAGGCCACACCCAGCAGCGCGAAACCTGTAATCATGAACAGGATTTCGCCGGTACTCCCCGCATCCAGCAATTGCGGCGCGAACCCGCTGAACACGGCGATGACCGCCGCCGAAATGCCCAGCAAGGTGCGCCGTCCATACCGATCGGCCAAGGTCCCCGACACGACGATTGCGGCAACGCCGACAAAACCGGCCAGCATCTCGATCAGCAGGAAGGTCGAGGGCACCTGACGCGTGAACAGGAAAACCCATGAAAGCGGAAAGACCGTGACCATATGGAACAGGGCGAAACTTGCCAGCGGGGCGAAGGCGCCGATAATGATGTGCCTCCCCTCCTTGCGCAGGGTTTCCAGCACGGGTGCCGGCTGCAAATCCTTGTTCTCGAACAAGTGTTTGTATTCGGGCGTGGTCACAATGCGCAGCCTGGCGAACAGGGCTACGACATTGATCGCGAAGGCCACGAAGAACGGATAGCGCCAGCCCCAGTCAAGGAACTCCGCCGCCGAAAGCGTGGCGGTAAAATAGGCGAACAGCCCGCTAGCCACGATCATCCCGATCGGTGCACCCAGTTGCGGGATCATGGCATACCAGCCGCGCCTGTTTTCCGGCGCATTGAGCGCAAGCAACGACGCCAGCCCGTCCCATGCCCCGCCCAGCGCGAAGCCTTGCCCCAGACGCAAAACGCACAGCAACACCGCCGCGCCGATCCCCACCGTTTCATAGCCGGGCAGGAAGGCCATGGCCGCAGTGGACCCCCCAAGCAGGAACA
>JAGREQ010000221.1 GCA_020446465.1 Novosphingobium sp.
GTGAGGCGAGCACCGGGGCCTTTGCTCACTTCAACAGTTTCTCAGTCGCACCGGTCTGGCTGTCATTGGGCAGCGGCCTTGCGGTGATGGCGGATAACCTCGTCGATCACGAAACGCAGGAACTTTTCGCTGAACTCTGGGTCAAGATCCGCCGCTTCGGCCAGGCTGCGCAAACGCTCTATCTGCCGGCGTTCACGATCAGGGTCGGCGGGCGGCAGAGCGTGCTGCGCCTTGTACGCACCGACGGCTTGCGTAATCCGGAACCGTTCGGCCAGGATATGCACCAGCGCGGCGTCGATATTGTCGATGCTCTTGCGGTATCCGGCAAGAACGGGGTCTTCTTTGTGCTCTGACATGATGGACATGCCTCTATCACACATTGCCCGCTTGCCAAGCGCCCGCTTGATCGCCATGTCGCAGCCATGAGTGCAGAAGTCGTCTCTATCAAGCGCGATCAGCCATCGCTCGGACCGATCCTTTCGTTGATCGCCACACCGATGAATGCGGTGAACGCTGTCATTCTTGGCCGGATGCAGAGCGAGGTGCCGCTGATACCGGCGCTTGCCGGGCACCTGATTTCGGGTGGCGGAAAACGGATGCGCCCCATGTTGACGCTCGCCGGTGCGGAACTGGTCGGCTATCAGGGCACGCGCCATCATAAACTGGCCGCCGCTGTGGAGTTCATCCATACCGCGACGCTGCTGCATGATGACGTGGTGGACGGGTCGGACTTGCGCCGGGGCAAGGAAACGGCGAATCTTGTCTTTGGCAACCCTGCAACCGTTCTGGTAGGCGATTTTCTGTTCAGCCGCGCCTTTGAACTGATGGTCGAAGATGGCAGCTTGCGGGTGCTGAAAATCCTGTCCAGCGCATCGGCGGTGATCGCGCAGGGCGAAGTCGATCAGTTGACGGCCCAGCGCAAGATTGAAACATCCGAAGAACGGTATCTTTCGATTATCGGCGCAAAGACGGCGGCGCTGTTTGCGGCGGCCAGCCGTATTGCAGCCGTGGTTGCCGAGCGGGACGAAGCCGAAGAGAGCGCGCTGGATGATTATGGGCGCAATCTTGGCATTGCATTCCAGCTTGTCGATGATGCGATTGATTACGATTCCGCCGCTGCAGAAATGGGCAAGGATGCCGGTGACGATTTCCGCGAAGGCAAGATGACGCTGCCCGTCATTCTCGCCTATGCGCGCGGGAATGAAGAGGAACGCCGCTTCTGGCAGGAAGCCATCGCAGGCTTTCGCAATGAAGACGAAGATCTGGCGAAGGCGACCGACATCATCCGCAAGCATGACACCGTGCGGGCCACGCGCGATCGGGCACGGCACTATGCCGAACGCGCGATTGATGCCTTGTCTATATTCCCTGATGGAAAAGCGCGCGCAGCCATGACCGAGGCGGCGCGTTTCGCGGTCAGCCGCGGCTATTGATTTCAGCGCCGGGCGATGGCCGCTCTGCCCATCCATTCTGTTCTGCCGGACCTTCTGGGCGCACTGCGCGACCAGAACAGCGCAGTCCTGATTGCGCCGCCGGGAGCGGGCAAGACGACGGCGGTTGCTCCCGCACTGCTGGATGAGGACTGGTGCAGCGGAGAGGTAATCGTGCTCAGCCCCCGCCGCGTGGCGGCAAGGGCGGCGGCAGAACGTATGGCCGAATTGCTGGGTGAGCCGGTGGGGCAGCGGGTCGGGTATCTTACCCGGCTCGACAGCAAGCGTTCTTCCGACACACGCATCCTGGTGATGACCGAGGCGATTTTTGTTGCCCGCCTGCTCGAAGATCAGGAACTGGCGGGCGTCAGCGCGGTCCTGTTCGACGAAGCGCATGAGCGGCATCTCGATAGCGATCTGGGGTTGGCGCTTGCGCTTGAAACGCAGATGGTCCTGCGTGAAGATTTGCGGCTGGTCGTAATGTCCGCAACGCTGGACGGGGCGAGGTTTACGGGCGTTCTGGGCCAGCACACACCGCTGATCGAAAGCGCGGGCAAGGCATGGCCGCTGGACATCAGGTGGCTGGGAGCTTCGCCGGAAAAGCGGGTGGATGAGGCCATGGCGAGCGCCATTCTCACCGCGTGGCGGGAAACAGAGGGGGACTTGTTGGCCTTTCTGCCGGGCGTGCGGGAGATTGATCGGACAGCAGACCGACTGCAAGAGCGTTTGCCCGATGCGCCGGTTTACGCCTTGCACGGGCAGGTCGATCCGGCTGAGCAGCGGGCGGCGATTCGCAAGGACGGGCAGGGGCGCAGGCGCATTGTTCTGGCGACCAGCATTGCAGAAACATCGCTCACGCTCGATGGTGTGTCCGTCGTCGTCGATAGTGGCTTGTCACGGCGTCCGCAGTTCGATGTTGCGGCTGGCTTGCAGCACCTTGTCACAGTGCGCGCGAGCCAGGCGTCAGCCGCGCAGCGTGCAGGCCGTGCGGCGCGGCAAGGTCCGGGTGTCGCCTATCGACTGTGGGAGGAGGCTGCCCACCCCGGCAGGCCGGCATTCGACCCGCCCGAAATCCTGACCAGTGATCTTGCGCCCCTGGCCGTCACACTTGGGAAATGGGGCGTGGCTGATCCGGCGGCACTCGGCTGGCTCGATGCGCCGCCCGTGCCAGCGATGGCAGCAGCGCGCGCCCGGCTGATGCAACTGGGCGCACTTGATGGAGCGGGGCGCATTACACCGCGCGGTAATTCCATTGCGCGCTTGCCGATGGACCCTGTCCTTGCTGAAATGCTGCTGCTGGGGGCAGAGCGTGGGCAGGGGCGCGATGCGGCATATATGGCGCTGCTCTTGCAAGAGCGGGGCCTTGGCGGGCGCAGCGATGATCTTGCGGCGCGCATGGCGCGGCTGGAACGGGACAATTCACCGCGTGCAAAATCAGCGCGCAAGCTGGCGGAAGGATGGGCGAAAAAGGCGCAAAAGCTGGTCGGCAAGCATGACGGCGATGCAATCGCCCCCGGCTTGCTGCTCGCACTGGCCCTGCCGGACAATATCGCGCGCCGTCGAGGAGCCAGTGGTGAGCATTGGCTGTCGGTTGGTGGTCGCGGTTACATACTTGACCCCACGTCTTCGCTGACACGCGCCGAATGGTTGGTGATCGGGGATGCACAGGGACAAGCCAAAGGCGCGCGCATTACGTCGGCTGTCGCACTGGATGTGGGTGAGGTGGAAAGCCAGCTTGAGCACCTTGTCGAAAGCCGCGGCGTTCTGAATTGGAATGACAGCGATAGTCGGGTCGAAGCCCGGCTTGAACGCAAAATGGGGGCGATTACGCTTGCCACCGGGCCTGATCCGGCCCCTGACGCCGGTGCTGTTCTGGACTTCCTTCTTGAAAAGGCCCGGCAGCAGATCGACAGGATCGTTCCCGCAGATTTGCTTGCACGGGCGGGCCATGCGGGGATCGCTGCGCTTGAGGCGGGCGCACTTTGCGAGACTGCTGACCAATGGCTTGCGCCGCTTCTTGCCGGGCGTCGCAATCTCGATCTGGCAAGCGGCAAGGTGGTCGATGCCGTGCTCGACCTGCTGGATTGGGATAGCCGGCAGGCGCTCAACAAGCGGGCGCCGCGCAGTTTTACAACGCCTGCGGGCACCAGCCATGCCATTGATTACGCGGATGATGCTGGGCCAGCCGTTGAGGTGCGGGCGCAGGCGCTGTTTGGCCTCGATACACATCCCATGATCGGGCAAACTTCGCTGCTGCTAAAGCTGACCAGCCCAGCCGGGCGTCCCATCCAGTCCACGCGTGACTTGCCTGGATTCTGGCGGGGGAGCTGGCGTGATGTCGCCAGGGAAATGAAGGGGCGTTACCCCAAACACCGCTGGCCCGATGAGCCGTGGACCGAAAAGCCGAGCCTGAAGACAAAGAACGCCTTTTCACGCGGCGATTCCTGAATTAGAGGCGAGTGCCATGTCAGCACGTATTTTCCAGCGTCCGAAAAACGCCATGCAGTCAGGCAAGGCGCTCGTGAATCAATGGATTCTTGAGTTCGATCCTGCCGAAGCCAAACAGCCTGATCCGTTGATGGGGTGGGCCGGGTCTGGTGACACGCGCCAGCAAGTCCAGTTGAAGTTTCCAAACAAGGAAGAAGCGCTGGCCTATGCTGAAAAATACGGCATCGCAGCGCGTGTCCACGCTACACCGACGAAAGCGCTGAAGATTCAGGCATACGCCGACAATTTCCGCTGATTATTCGTCCGCATCCGAAAGGCTGGACATTTGCAAAGTCCATCGCCATATCGCGCACCGGGAGTCGGGCGGACGTTTGCGCCCGTTAACCTGGTCAGGTCCGGAAGGAAGCAGCCATACCGGATTGCGACGGGTCGTTCGGCTCCTTTTTTCCACATATCAATGCTCATGA
>JAGREQ010000222.1 GCA_020446465.1 Novosphingobium sp.
GAATGTTGAGCTTTCTGCTCTTTGCAGGGGCGCTCCATGTCGATCTGGACCGGCTGAAGGCGAACTGGCTTTCGGTCACCCTGCTTTCAACCGTTGGCGTGCTGATTTCAACCGCGCTTGTTGGCCTGCTGGCTTGGGGCGTGGTTATCCTGCTTGCTCTTCCTATCGCGCCGATCTGGTGCTTCGTCTTTGGCGCGCTCATTTCTCCGACCGATCCGGTTTCCGTGCTGGGCGTGCTCAAGGAAGAAAACGTGCCGCAATCCCTGCAGGCTACCGTCGCGGGGGAAAGCCTGTTCAACGATGGCGTGGGCATCGTCGTTTTCACTATTCTTCTGGGCGCGGCGCTGACGGGGGCGAATTTCTCCTTTGCCGAAGGCGTGCGCCTCTTCACGCTGGAGGCTGGCGGCGGGATCGTCATCGGCCTTATTATCGGCTGGCTGGGCTTCAAGGCACTGCGTTCCATGGACGAATATGCGCTGGAAGTGCTGATTACGCTCGCTGTTGTCATGGGCGGATATGCCCTGTGCTCACAGCTTCATGTCTCCGGCCCGCTGGCCATGGCCGTCGCCGGCCTGTTGATCGGCAACTATGGCGTGACTTTCGCGATGAGCGACATCACCCGTGATTATGTCATCAAGTTCTGGGAACTGGTGGATGAGATGCTGAACTCGGTTCTGTTCCTGCTGATCGGGCTGGAGCTGATCGCGCTGGTGCCAGGCACCCCGCACCTGATGCTGGGGCTGACGGCCATCGTCATAACGCTGGTGGCACGGGCTGTGGCGGTGTTCGCGTCAACGCATATTCTGCCCGCAACGCGGCCTGACCTGCCCGGCACGACCGGCCTTTTGATCTGGGGCGGCCTGCGCGGCGGCATTTCGGTGGCTCTGGCGCTCTCATTGCCAGCAGGGCCGACCCGCGACCTTATCCTTGCTGCGACATTTGCAGCGGTCCTGTTCTCGGTGCTGGTCCAGCGTGCGACGCTTGGCCGGGTGATCGACAAGGTGCGCGCGGGAATGCAGGCACCTGACAATCCGTCCGCCCCGACACTACATTAAGGCGTAGCGATATCCTCCACCGCGCTGGCAATCACGGCATGGACATTCGCCAGATCGGCTTCGGTGATCGAATAAGGCGGCATGACATAGACCGTATTGCCCAGCGGGCGCAGCAGCATGTCAGCTTCGCGGAACCGGGCGAGCAAACGCGGCCCGACGTCAGAAAGATATGCTGCATCATCGCCGCCCGCTTCCAGTGCAATGATAGTGCCGCACTGGCGCGCATTGCTAACACCTGACAGCTTGGCCAGTCCCGCAAGGTGTTCCCCCTGCTGCGCTGCCAGCGTGTCGATCCGCTGCTGCACCGGCTCATCCCGCCAGATGGCAAGGTTGGCGTTGGCGGCTGCACACGCGAGCGGATTGGCGGTGTAGCTCGATGAATGGAAAAAGGTCTGCGCGCGGTCAGTCGAATAATGCGCGTCCCAGATTGCTTCTGTCGCCATCGTTACGGCAAGCGGCATTGCGCCACCCGTCAACCCTTTGGAAAGGCAGAGAAGGTCAGGCACCACACCCGCCTGATCGCAGGCCAGCAACGTGCCGGTCCTGCCCCAGCCCGTCATCACCTCATCAGCAATAAAAAGCGTGCCGTGACGGGCGCATATTGCCCGCATTTCGGACAAGACATCGGGCGCATAGATTTTCATTCCGCCCGCGCCCAGAACCAGTGGCTCCACAATGAATGCCGCCGCGCCGCCTGCACATTCCCGTTCCAGCGCATCGAGCGTCGCCTGCTCCGCCCCTGCGTCGGGAAATGGAACACGCCCCACATCGAACAGCAGCGGCGCATAAGCCGCGTTGAACACGCCGCGCGCGCCAACCGACATCGCGCCGATGGTGTCGCCGTGGTAGGAGTGGTCCATCACCACAATCCGCTGGCGACTTTCCCCCCGGTTGGCCCAGTAACCCAGCGCCATTTTCAGTGCGACTTCGACACTCGTAGAACCGGAATCGGTAAAGAAAACACGGGTCAGGTCCACTGGCATAATCGCGCGCAGCCCGCGCGCCAGATCCTCCGCCGGTTCATGTGTCCAGCCTGCAAAAATAAGCTGGTCCAGCTTTGTCGCCTGCTCGCAAATCGCGGCCATGATGCGCGGGTGGCAGTGGCCATGCGTCGTCACCCACCAGCTGGAGATCGCATCGATGATCCGCCGTCCGTCAACGGTATAGAGCACCGCCCCATCGCCGCGCTCCACCAGCGGGATCGGTTCGGCGAGGCCATGCTGGGTAAAGGGGTGCCAGATGGGTGATGACGTCATGAAAATGCGCTCTTGTCGAATGCTCTGACGAACGCCTGCCGCAAGGTTTTGGCATCAAGCTGCGGCAGGACTGGCAAGCGCCCCAGGTGGCGAACCGCGCCAATCCGGCAAATGGTTTGCTCGCTATCCGGCACGGCATCGCCAATGAACGCCACCCCATGCACGGGCACCCCGCGCGCGCGCAAAACCTCTATCGTCATCAGCGAATGGTTGATCGTGCCAAGCGCGGTGCGCGCGACCACGATGGCAGGCAGGCCCCACTCGGCAAACAGGTCCGCCATCAGCCAATCGGGCGTTACCGGGACGAGCGCGCCGCCCGCCCCTTCGACAACCAGCGGGCGCTGAGGCGGCAGGGCAAGGTGCTCGCGGGTGACCTCTACCTCATCGATTTCGGCGGCTCGATGCGGCGAACAGGGCGTAGTGAGACGATAGGCTTCTGGCAGGATACGCTCCTGCGAAAGGCCGGAGAGTGCCGCCACCCGCCCCGCATCGGTGCCATCGGAAAGGCCAGCCTGCACGGGCTTCCAATACCAGCCATCCAGCAGCGCGGTAAGTCCCGCCGCAAACACGGTCTTGCCTACATCTGTGTCGGTCCCGGTAACGACAAATCCAGTCATATCCCTCGTTTGCTCCAGATAGCGGACAAGGCATCACCAAACGCCGCCACGTCCTGCGTGCGGGCGTTCAGCGTCAACGAAAGGCGCAGCCGCGCCGTGCCAGTGGGGACTGTGGGCGGGCGAATGCCACGAATGTCAAAGCCCGCCTCCTGCATAGCGCGGGCAAATGCCATCGCCTTGTCATCCGGCCCGACGATGATCGGCACAATCTGCGATCCACTGGCCGGAATGCCAAGCGGGGCCAGCACCGCCGCTGCATAATCGACAAGCGCAGCGAGATTTGCCCGCCGCTCCGGCTCATCCGCGCAGACTCTCAGTGCCTCTCGCACCGCCACGGCCATCAGCGGGCTTGGCGCGGTGGAAAAGACAAAGCCGCGCCCGCGGTTGACCAGCATGTCTTTCACCACCTGTGGCCCGCAAACCAGCGCGCCTTCGCACCCCAGCGCCTTGCCGCAAGTGCGTAATGCGATGACATTGGCGCGCCCGTCCAATTCTGCGGCCAGCCCGCGCCCGTCAGGCCCGAAAACACCCGTTGCGTGGGCTTCATCCACCAGCAAAACCGCATCGTGGGCATCGGCCAGCGCCATCAACCCGGCAAGCGGCGCGCAGTCCCCATCCATCGAATAAAGGCTTTCAACGACAATCCACACGCGTCCTTTCCCGCCGCCTGCCCGCCAGCCTGCGATTACATCGGCAAAGCTGCCCACATCGTTATGTTCCGCCACGGCCCTGTCAGCCCGCGTCAGGCGCAATCCTTCATGCACGCTAGCATGGATCAGCCGGTCATAGACCACAAGATCGCCCCGTTGCGGCAGGGTGGAGACAAGCGCTGAGTTCGCGCCATAACCATTGGCGAGATAGAGCGCGGCCTCACACCTGAAAAACTGCGCCGCGTCATGTTCCAGCGCCTCATGTTCGGGCGCGTTGCCGCGCAGCAGGCGCGACCCGCCCGCTCCCACGGGAACACCGCGCTCCAGCGCCTCGGCCACCGCCTGACGTAAGCGCGGGTGGCCCGCAAGGCCGATATAGTCATTGGAGGAAAAATCTGTGCCAGCGCGCGGCTGCAAGGTACGCAAGCGCGCCTTCCCGGCCAGCGCGGCAAGATCTGCATGGAGAGCCTGAAAAGGGTCTGACATAGGCGCCTGCTTTGCCTCAATGCGCACCATTGCACAACAGGCCCTGCGCCCGATTGCCTTCATCACGCTTTCATACTATGGGCGAAGCGATAGCCCCGGCCATATGCGAATGGCGAATATGCCTGCCGCCCTATGCCGGGGCGAATTGTTTCAGGCCCCATGGGCCATACCCGCTAAGGAACTCCTGCCATGTCCCGTCGCCGCCAGATTTACGAAGGCAAGGCCAAGATCCTTTTCGAAGGCCCCGAGCCCGGCACGCTGAT
>JAGREQ010000223.1 GCA_020446465.1 Novosphingobium sp.
TCTAATCCTGAGGCCGCAGGTTCGAATCCTGCAGGGCGCGCCAATCAGGCTTGTTCGCGGACAACGGTTGTAATCCGACGTGCGCACCCTATATTCAGGCCATTGCGGGCAATCCGAAGTAAGCGCTCGTGACAGGGAGACTGGCAGCGCTCTTGCTTACACCAGGAGCAGCGGCATGGACCTCAACAAGCTTTATTTCCAGCATCAGATTGCCGTCATTCAGGCGGCGAATGTCAACGAGCGGCGGCACCGCGATTGCAATCGCGCAAAAGTTGACGTGCTTGCCCGCGAAATCGAAGGCATTCAGGCGCAGCTAAATGCGCGTGCGGCCAACACATGGGGCGGTCACTGGCTGCCCGATGGCCAATGGATGCCAATGTCGCCGGCAAAGAGTCATGACGCGGCGTAGTCGTGTGGCGATGCCAAGGGAAATTTCGCAATTACCGGTTTGCGCCTGGTGAAACCGCCCCGCACGAACCTGCTGGAAACCAAAATACAAAAACAGGCGCGTCCTTGCGCCATGGAATAAAATGAAGAATCACAGATACAAGACAAGACCTATGCGCGGTCGCCGCAATAACCGGCCGGCTACGAGCAATACCAACTCAGCCATCAGGGACATTGCCTCGGCAGTCCTGACGCCCGTCGAATTACGAGGGATCGTGATGGAAATGGTCGGATGAACGATATCGAGAAAGACATGCACAGGTAAGTGCGCAACGGGCCTGACAGCACAATCGTGTTGTCGGGCCCTTCCATTTTGCGACAGGAGCAAGCCATTGAGCAGAGATGACAGTAAGCCCTTTGTGATCAGCCAGGACGACGAGGGGCGATTCCGCCTTGCGGTCTGCAGCACGCGTTACAATTCTCGTGGCTATCCGATCGTGACGTCACAGATGCAGGACGAAACGTTCGAAACTGCTGCAGCCGCCAAGTCATTCGCGCGCAACAATTTCAATGCCAAGGCTGGTGAGTACAGCGTCACCTGATCCTAACCGGCTTCAGGTGCCGGTGTACATCTGAAAGAACCACTCGAAGGTGAAGATCGCCAACAGGGCGCAGAATACCGCAAATTTCATGCTCATAAATCATGATAGCATGGTGATGGAAATTTAATAAGAAAATTCAGTTATTGGTGTTTTTTCATAATTTTTCCCAATTTCTAATATATCAAAATCAGGTCGATCCATGTCTTGGTTATTTATGGGTTTGGAATTATTTGCGAAAGACGCGCCAGACTCATTGTGTTTCACGCTGTTTTTCAGCCTTGTGTCTCGTTCAATGGCGTTCCGTCCTTCCGGAATGCCTGCGTCAGGCAAATCCGGAGCAGCAACAGGAGTTCGACGATGGAAACCCGAATGTTAATTGCCTACGGCCTTATGGGCCTGCTTGTCCTGCTTGGCGCGTGGGTCATCTTCTGGTTGCACCAGAACTCGCGTCCGCAGGTCCTGGCAAGGCAGCGCAAGCGGGAGAAGGAGGCGCAGGAAAGGCGGTCCTTGGCGCACATGGAGGAAAAGGGGCGTGAACAGCCCCGGACCAAGCCCTGATTTGCCTTTTGCCATGACCCATCCCTCTCAAGGGGGAGGGGCGATCGGCTGCCCTCACACGTGCCCGATCGACAGGCGAGAGCAGCCGCGCTTACCGCATGAGCGGATTTCAAGGTATTCGGTTGCGCTTTTCGTGCTTGCGCCGGTATTGCTGGATGCGCGTGGCGCGCAGTCCCTGCATTCCGTCGCGATCCACGGCGCGCTGCCATGATGCGAATTCCTCCAGCGTCAGGTCATAGCGATCGCATGCTTCCTGGATGGTCAGCAAGCCGCCGTTAACGGCTGCCACCACTTCGGCCTTGCGCCGGATGACCCAGCGGGAAGTGTCCCTTGAAGGCAGGTCGTTGATTGTGAGTCGTTCACCGAGCGGACCCGTCACTCCGGCGGGTCGCATGTTTTCAGTCTGTAGCATCGCAAGCCTCTTGCAGTTAGCAGTTAGCCCCCAGCGATTTGGTTACGATGCCGTCCGGACCCTTAATTTGGTCTTGCGGGAAAAGGTTAATTCCGCCTTTCTCCGGAAATTTTAAGTTGTTGAAATTTTGTGTAAAAATATGAGTTCGAGCAGTTCCAAACGTTAACGCCTCGTTTAGTTGTGTTAATTATCCTGACGCTTATGGCATCCCCCCGGCCTCCCCGATCCGGCAAGCGCGACTTGCCGGCAAAGCCGCTCGCACACGTTGCAGTGAAGCACTGCTCGTCCGCGGGTTGCCAGCTCGTGGCCGACGATCTGACCCTCGAATCGGGGCAGGTGCTGAAAGTCCGGATCGCCGGAATCGTAACGCTTTCCGGCACGGTGAGATGGGTTCTTCCCGACCGGGCAGGGTTCGCGTTTGACGAGCCATTACCGGTCGACAAGGTCAGGCAGGTCCGCCAGCCCGGTCGCTCGCCACCTTCGGCCGATGTTTTTCCGACATAGGCCGGACGGAACGTTCCAAGGCATAATTCAAAATTTGAATTATCGTTCGACTGGGTGTAAGGGCATCCCGCAAGCCATCCGGTGCGGCTGCATCGGCTGGTGCCATGTTTCGGCCCGATCATAAGCAAGGACAGCGCTACGTGCTGCAGACGCTGAAGGACCTCGCCACCTGGCAGGACCCGCTCAATTCCTGGCTCGCTCTCTTTCTCATCGCCGGACTTGCGGTCGGCATAGCCAGCGGCTTCTTCAAGGCGCGCAAGATCCAGCCCAAGGGCTTCCGCTGGAAGACCTTCCGAAACGAAGCGATCTTCGCCGCAATCAACCTTGCATTCAGTGGCATCCTGCTTGGCGGAATGACGGTCGCGTTCAGGTCATGGGGATGGATCGAATACAACCAGGAGCCCGCAAGCTGGTGGGTCATGGGCCTGGAATTCGCGCTGTATTTCTTTCTGTTCGACACGTGGTTCTACTGGCTGCACCGCTGGATGCACAAGGAACCGGCCTACAAGCTGGTCCACAAGCTGCACCACTTCTCGACATCGCCGAACCTGCTGACCACGCTGTCGGTCAATCCGCTCGAATCGCTGATCAACGGCGGTTTCGTGCCGCTGTTCGTTGCTGCTTTCACAGTGCACCAGGATACGATGATGCTGATCGGCCCGACGAACGTGATCATGGGCTTCTACGTCCATTCGGGATACGAGTTCTTCCCCCGCTGGTGGAACAGGTCATGGGCGACGAAGTGGTTCATCACCGCCACATTCCATGACCAGCACCACAAGTACTTCAACTGGAATTTCGGCGGTTACACGACGATCTGGGACCGCGTGTGCGGAACGATGCGTCCGAAGTTCGAAGCGGACTACGACAAGATCAAGGCCCGCACGGCACAGCCCGTACCCGTCGCGCCGGATGGCGCGGCTGCCGCACTTGCGGCCAATGAGGTGGCATCTTCGTAGCGGATACCGGGCCGGTATTGCGCGAAATTTGACGTGCACTTGCTTGCCATGCGTCTTGCAAGGCCCGCCGGTGAGTGCAAGGAACCGCCGGGGAAGCAGGCAGATTTCCTGCCTCATTCTGACATTACGGCCACGGACGGCTTTCGATCAGGGAATGCACGATGAGCAAGGCGCTGAAAACGGTTCAGGCGGAACGCCCGGAACTCAGCTCCGAGGAGATTTCGGCCTTCTGCAACGCCATCGGACTGGCGCCTCGCGGACTGGTCAATGCGCGCGACCGCGTCACGGCGCGCTATGCGCTCGGGCCGCGCGGGGCCTGGATTCTCGGCCTGATCGAACGCGGGGTCAATTCACCGTCGGCGCTGACCGACATTCTGTGCATTGGCCGCAGTCTGACCACTGCCGAGATCAACCGGCTGACTGATGCAGGACTCGTCGAAGGTCGCCAGAGCGACAAGGACAGACGGCGCGTCGACCTCGTCCTTACCGAGGAAGGCTGGAAGGCCTGTGCCGAACTGCGTGTCGCGGTGGAAGACTTTGTGACGAGCCGCCTGACCGGCTGGTCGCGGGAAGAGGTGCTGTCGTGCATCGCGCTGCTTCAGGATTTCGTCGGCGCGACCCGCATGGGCGAGGGTTAGGGCGAACCCGCCGCTCTCCCGAAATCGCGCCGGATCAGGCGCGGCATCAGGACGACTTGGCCTCCCGCGCGGATCACGAAGAACACGCTGAACGCCAGCCAAAGCCCGGTGTTGCCGAGCGGGCCGCCGGCGAACAGCAGGGCGACGCGACGAATTCCATGGGACATAACGACTTCAGATCCTTCGATGACAGAAGACAGCGTAACAGTTGACAGGTCGATGCCTACCAGGTGCGCTCGACA
>JAGREQ010000224.1 GCA_020446465.1 Novosphingobium sp.
CTGTCGTTCTGGCCAATGCCTATTTTTCCGGCATGGAAAAACAGCAGGCGCGCCTTGCAGAGGAACAGCAACTCGCCCGGATCGTGGTGGCGACACAGCCGCTGGAATTCGGCTCACCGTTGACCAAGGAAAACCTCACGCTCAAGAACTGGCCCGCCAATTCGGTTCCGGTGGGCGCTTTTACAGATTTGCAGGCTGCGCTGCAGGATGGCCGCGTGGCCCTTCGCCCGATTGTGCCGGGTGAGCCTGTGCTGGCTGATAAGGTCAGCGGAGCCGGTGGCCGCGCCGTTCTCGCTTCCAACCTGCCTGAGGGCATGCGCGCTGTTTCGATCCCCATTTCCGCTGTTTCGGGCGTATCCGGCTTTGCCCGTCCGGGCGACACGGTTGATATTCTTCTTACTCGCAAGATTCCCGGCGATGGCGCTGGCAACGAAGACATGATGAGCGATGTCGTGCTGGATAATGTCCAGCTTCTCGCCATCGACCAGTCCGCCAATGAAAAGGATACTGGCGCCAAAGTCGGCAAGACGGCGACCGTGCAGGTCGATCTTCTGGGCGCGCAAAAGCTCGCCATTGCGACCAATGTCGGCACGCTGTCGCTCGCGCTGCGTAATGTCGAAAACCAGCTTCCCGCTTATGGGCCGACTGTAACCACGCGCGATCTGGGCGGCGGCGGATATTATATCCCCGGCCGGCCAAGCGGGCCTGCTATGGCCAGCGCGCCTTCCGGCCCTGTCTATTCCGGGCCAGTTGCCCCGCCGCGCCCGACAGGGCCGGTGATGGCCGTGTTCCGCGGCACCGAAAAAACCGATTACGAAGTCAGCCGCCTGGGGAGGAGGTAAGATGATGATGAAATCCACTCTCTCCGCGCTGGCTCTGGCTGCTGCGCCGCTGGCTCTCGCTGCCACGGCATCTGAGGCCCATGCACAATATAACGACGCTGCGCTTCATGCCGGCGCGCTGGAAGTGCCGGTTAACAAAAGCCAGGTCGTCACCGCAGACAAGGCCATATCCAAGGCGCTGGTCGGCAATGCCGAAATCGCCGATGTGCTGCCGATATCGGATCGCTCCGTCTATGTGTTGGGCAAGCAGCTCGGCACGACCAGCCTGACGCTATACGACCGCAGCAATCGCGTTCTTGCCGTGATGGATATTGCTGTTGGCCCCGATGTTGATGGTGTGCGCCAGCAGCTTGCCTCGCTGGTGCCGGGCCAGAATATCGACGCGCGCATTTCAAACGGCTCGATCCTGCTTTCTGGCATGGTCAGCGATCCGGGCGCGGCAGACCGTGCGGCCCAGATCGCCAAGGCCTATGCCGGTGACAGCGTTATCAACCTGATTTCCGTGGGCAGCAGCCAGCAGGTCATGTTGGAAGTGCGCTTTGCCGAAGTGAACCGCAATATCGGTGAACAGCTTGGTGTCAGCGGCTTTGGCGTTTCAAAAGGTGGTTCCTTTCGTGGAGCAATCGGCGAAGGCGCGACTTATTCTGGTGGTACGCAGGACACTGTCACTTCCACTATCGATAGCAATGGTAACGTAACCAGTTCGGTCGTCAGTGGGACTCCGCCTAACCTCGCGCTTGGTGCCATTTCCGGCACGTTTGGTATTTTCAGCAAGGTTTTCAATATCGGCGATGTCGATATCGAAGGCGTTCTGAACGTGCTGGAGCGTAAGGGCCTGTCCAAGACTCTGGCCGAACCGACACTGCTCGCCCTGTCTGGCGAAACTGCGAGCTTTCTGGCCGGCGGCGAATTTCCAATTCCCGTGTTGCAAGGCAATAACAACGGCACTGGAAGTGGCGGCAATGGCATAACCGTTGAGTTCAAGCCCTTTGGCGTCAGCTTGGGTTTCACGCCGACGGTTCTGGGTGACAAGGTCATCAATCTGGTGCTCGAACCCGAAGTGAGTTCTATCGACCCGTCAGCTTCGATCACTGTCAACGGGCTGGTGGTGCCGGGCTTGCAGACGCGCCGGGCCAGCACCACGGTCGAACTGCGCGACGGGGAAAGTTTCGCCATCGCGGGCCTTCTCCGCAAGGATTTCCAGACGACAGTGCGGCAATTGCCGATCCTCGGTTCACTGCCGATCATCGGTTCGCTGTTCCGGTCCTCGGCCTTCAACAAGGGTGAAACGGAACTGCTGATCGTGGTCACGCCGCATCTGGTCCAGCCCTTGCGGCCCGATCAGGTCAAGCTGCCGACAGACCGGGTGAAAGACCCCGACGCGATGGAAACCTTGCTGAATGGCGATGATTACCAGACGCGGGATCTGCCACCTAGCGCGCCTGCCACGGATGGCGCTGCTGCGGGTGGCGAAGCGGCTGAAAAGGGGGCGGATTATGAGTATTGATCGCAAGGCTCTTGGCATTGTTGCGTTGGTGGCGCTCGTGTCCCTGTCCGGCTGTGCCACTTATGGCAGTGTCGGCAATGGCCCCTTCGACGATGATGACTTTGGCGAGGCCAACCGTCAGACGATGGCCGCGCAGATAATCGATCCTGATCCGCAATATGATGAACCGATGGCCACCAGCGGTGAACATGCGGCACAGGCAATCGAAAGGTATCGCACCGACGCCATCAAACAGCCGGATCGCATCAGCAGCACGTCCAGAAATGGCGGTGGTGGCGGCAGCAATGGTGGCAGTGGCGGGGACGGCGGATCCCGCTAAGATGGAGGTATGGGCAATTGTCAGGGCGAATGACACGATCATTCAGGGGTGATGACAGCGCAGCGATTGCGCCGCTCTATGCCCTTGCCCTGTTTGCCCTGATCGGTGCCGGGGGCATTGCCTTCGATTATGCGCGCCTCGCTGCGATGGATAGCGAATTGCAAAGCGCGGCGGATCAGGCCGCGCTGGCTGCTGCCAGCCAGCTGGATGGTGAGGACGATGCAAAGCTGGACGCCGAAGGCGCTGCGCGTTCATTTTTTGCAACGGCTGGATACAATACAACGCTGTTCGCCAATGATGGCCAGAACAAGCAGATCGGCGACCTGGATATCGAGGTCAACGTTGTCTTCTACGAAAACAGGGCCGACGCCGAAGCTGACACCAATTCCTTTTCGACCGCGAGCACTTCGACCGGCGAAACCGATGCCGACGCGCATTTCGTGCGGGTGACTGTCGAAAATCGCAAGGCGATCTATGCGCTAACGCCGGTGGTCGGCGCTTTTGAGGGCGAAGTTGATGCCCATGCGACAGCCGGGCTTGGCTCTGCCGTGTGCAAGGTGCCGCCGATCATGATCTGCCATCCTAACCCGTCGACCACTATCAACTGGGATAATGCAAAGGGTATGGGCGTGCTGGCGACGGGGCATAGCCCCGGCAACAGTTCAAACCAGGGTGGCAACAGCGGATCGGACACCGCGCCTGGTTCGGGCAACTGGTCGCCGGGCAACTTCGGATTTCTCCAGATCAACGATTCCGGGGACAATACTTCGCGCAATGCGGCGCTGCTGAAGGCGCTGGCTTTTGACAATCCGCCGCTGGACTGTGTGCCGGTGGGTGAAAATAAGGTCAGCACAGGCAACCCGCAGGGTCTCTATGATGCCATCAATACCCGTTTTGGTATCTACGACTTCCCCAGCAACGGCGGCAATACGCTGGCTCCGTGTGAGGGGGGTGCCTGTACGGCGGCGCCCAATGTCATCATGGATCTTCAGCGCAATGGCAACGGGAACAATTCCTGCAAGCTGAAAGCCAGCAACAATTCCAACGGCAACGGTAACTCAAAGGGTTACGGAATGCCTGCCAATGCCTTCAAGCCCGTGTACAAGGCAGGCTATACCAACCAGACGTTGTTTGACGACGATGGCGTATATGACCGGATCGGCTTGCCGCGCGATAATTGTCATTACACCACTTACGATGAAACGGGTGGAACAGGAACGGACGGCCTGTGTTCGGGCAGCCGGTTTGGTGACAAGTTGTGGGCGCGGGCCGATTACTGGGCGAAAGTTCATCCCGGTGTGACCAAACCGAGCGGCTGGGACATCATGACCCGTTACGAAACCTATGAATATGAACTCGACCACGGTCTGGCCCAGACATCCACCTGTGGCGTGACGGGTGAGCGCACCCGCCGCGTTCTGTCGGTGGCAGTTGTGACCAATTGCAATGAATTGAACGGAACGTCCAAGCCTGTCGATATCGACGAATTCGTGGACGTATTCCTTGTGGAACCGGCAATCGACGCCACAAATCGATATAATCCCTATAAAGATTCTATCTATTTCGAGATCATCGGTAAGTCGAAAACAGCGGGCGGATATACCTACGGCGTGCAGACGGTGCGGCGCG
>JAGREQ010000225.1 GCA_020446465.1 Novosphingobium sp.
GGTGGCCATAACGGCATTGATATTGCTGCACCGGCGGGAGAGCCGGTCAGGGCCGCTGCACCGGGCAAGGTCGTCTTCGCAGGTGACGAGCCAAAGACATACGGCACACTGGTTGTCATCAAACATGCCGGCGGCTGGCACAGCGCTTATGGCCACTTGTCCGCCACCAGCGTCACCGTTGGCCAGCAGGTCAGCACCGGCGATGTTGTCGGCAAAGTGGGGCAAACAGGCGCCGCGCATCAGCCCGCGCTGCATTTTGAACTGCGCAAAGACAACTTCCCGATCGACCCGGCGACAAAGATCGCCGGATCGCCTGCACCGTGAAACGCACGCGCCTGCAAAACCAACGCCAGCGCGGCAGCAAGCGGCGCAGTTCCGCCCTGACGCTGCGACGCGCTGTCAACGTGCCGATCTGGGGCGACGTGACGCTGCGGCTGGGTGCAGCGCTGGGCCTTATCGCACTGCTGGTCATGCTGCACTGGTTCGGGCGCGATGGCCTTGTCGATACGCATGACAATTCTGTCAGCTTTCTCGACGTCGTTTATTTCACGATGATTTCGGTCACGACCACCGGGTTTGGCGACATCCACCCGATCAGCAACAGCGCCCGCCTGATCGAGGCCGTCGTCGTCACGCCCATCCGCCTTGCCGTGATTTTCCTCTTTGTCGGCACGGCCTATTCCTTCATCATCAAGCGCACTTGGGAGAACTGGCGCATGGCCCGCATTCAGGATACGCTTTCAGACCATATCGTGGTTCTGGGCTTTGGCGTCAGCGGTTCAAACGCCGTGGTGGAACTTATTGAGCGCGGGACAGACCCCGGCACCATCGTTGTTCTGGACCCGAGTGCGGAACGGCTGGAACAGGCCGAAAAGCTGGGCTGCAATGTGATGGCAGGCGATGCCAGCCGCGACGAAACGCTGATGGCCGTTCGCATCGACAGTGCGCGCACCGTGCTTGTTTCCGCCGGGCGGGACGATACGTCCATCCTTATCGTTCTCACCGTGCGCCATCTTGCCCCCCATGTGCCGATCAGTGCCGTGGTGCGGGCCGAAGATAACGAGATTCTGGCACGGCAGGCCGGGGCCGACAATGTCATCAACCCGGTGCGCTTTACCGGATTGTTGCTGGCGGGCAGTGCAGAAGGCAAGCACATTGCCGATTATCTGGCCGATCTTGCTTCTGTTTCCGGCCGGGTCCAACTGGTCGAACGCCCGGTATCGGCAGAGGAAGTGGGCCGCTCGCTGGACGATCTTGCCACAGGGGGCAAAGGCCTGCGTATCTATCGCGGTGGCCGGGCTATCGGTTTCTGGGAAGATTCTGCCAAAACGCTCGAAGCTGGCGATCTCGTGGTCGAAATCCTCCAGACCGAGGCCGACCTGCCTGCTGGTGCCGTAACCTGATACCGCCCTGTCAGTAACCCAAGGCCAGAAACACGCCGCCCATCGCCAATGTGCCAAGCACAAGGTGTCCCGCATCAATCAGGAAGAGCGTGAACGACTGGCGCTGAAACAGGTAATTGATGCCGATGGCTGGCACCATCAGCGTTGCGCCAAAGCCAAAAGCCATCATCATCACCACATGCGGGGGTGGCACTGTGCGGGCAAGATTGTGTCCGAACATGGCGGACACGACCAGTTCCAGCAGGAAGCACAGGCCAAACGTCACCGCCGGGTTGCCGCCTTGGCGCCGCGGGTCGTTCATGCCGCTTTCGCGTTGCCAGACCTTGCCGAACAGCGCGCCATACCACACCATGCCGACTGCAAAGAAAGCCAACGCGCCAAGCAGGACTGCCAGCCAGTTTACAGGCCCCATAAATCGCCTCCAATCAGCCCCCGCGCGCAATTGCGCGTGACTCGTGGCCGCACAGTAATTAGGGGCGCACCTTATGGCCACCGAGAATCCCGATACGCGCATACCCGACCAGAAGAAAGTCGGCATGGTCAGCCTTGGCTGTCCAAAGGCGCTGGTGGATTCAGAGCGCATCCTTACGCGGCTGCGTGCCGATGGCTATGCGATGAGCGCGGACTATGCCGGCGCAGACGTGGTGCTGGTTAACACCTGCGGGTTTCTCGACAGCGCCAAGGAAGAAAGCCTTGAAGCCATTGGTGAGGCTATCGCGGAAAACGGGCGCGTCATTGTTACCGGCTGCATGGGCGAGGAAGCCGACACGATCCGCGCGCGCTTCCCGCAAGTTCTCGCCGTCACAGGCGCGCACCAGTACGAACAGGTGGTGGAAGCCGTCCACGATGCCGCCCCGCCCAGTCAGGGACCGTTCGTGGACCTCGTGCCGCAGGCCAATGCGCTTAAGCAGCGAAGCGGTAGCGCGGAAGAATACGTCAAGCTGACGCCGCGCCATTATAGCTATCTGAAAATTTCCGAAGGCTGCAACCACGCCTGCGCGTTCTGCATCATTCCCCAGTTGCGCGGAAAACTGGCCAGCCGCCGCATCGACGCCGTGCTACGCGAAGCGGAAAAACTGGTGGCCGCAGGCACGCGGGAATTGCTGGTCATCAGTCAGGATACATCGGCTTATGGCGTCGATACCCGGCACGAAGCGCGCGACTGGAAAGGCCAGCCCGTCCGCGCGCACATGACCGACCTTGCCCGCGAACTTGGGCAGTTGAAAACGCCGGACGGCCAGACCCCGTGGGTGCGGCTCCACTATGTCTATCCCTATCCGCACGTTGATGCCGTCATCCCGCTTATGGCCGAAGGCTTGCTGACGCCGTATCTCGACATTCCGTTCCAGCACGCCAGCCCCAACGTCCTTAAAGCCATGAAACGCCCGGCAAACGAGGCGAAAGTTCTGGAGCGGGTCAAGGCGTGGCGCGCCATTGCGCCAGACCTCACCATTCGTTCCAGCTTTGTCGTCGGCTTTCCCGGCGAAACGGAAGACGATTTCCGTTACCTGCTGGACTGGCTGGAGGAAGCCCGGCTTGATCGGGTCGGCGCTTTCCGGTTTGAACCTGTCGAGGGCGCCGCAGCCAATGCCTTGCCCGATCCTGTTCCCGAACCCGTCAAGGAAGAACGCTACGCCCGCCTGATGGAGGTAACCGAACGCATCAGCGCGGAGAAGCTCGCCGCCAAGGTTGGTCGCACGGTGCGCGTGATCATCGACGAGGTTGGCGAACCGGACGAAGATGGCGATATCGGCGCAACGGGCCGTAGCGAGGCCGACGCGCCCGAAATCGACGGCGCGGTTTACTTGCGCAACGTGCCTGCCACGCTCAACCCCGGCGATTTTGTGGATGTGCTGGTCGAAGATGCCGACGCGCACGATCTGTTCGGCGTGATTGCCGCGAAGGCTTAGGCGGCGCGGTCCTAAAGTCAGGACCACATTTGTTGCATTGCACAAAGTTCGGTGTAGTCTGTGCAGGCGCATGACTCGAAGCATCGCCATTGCAAGATTGTTTTCTGCCCGGACGCCACGCAGGTCCAGCTATCGTGCGGCACGGCCAGATGACGTGATCCTGCCACCCGTAACTGCCATCAGGAGGCGCCGGGTTAATGACCATTTCCGCTGATACTCTTCTGCTGTTCGGCGCGACGGGCGATCTGGCCCAGCGCATGTTGTTGCCCTCGCTGTGCGCGCTCGACGCTGATGGGCTGCTTTCGCCTGACTTGCGGATTGTCGGCACGGCCCGATCCGACCATGACGATGCGGCCTACCGCAACTTTGCCCGCGAAGCGCTGGAACACTTCCTGCCCAAGGGCCGCAAGGGCGGCATGGCAAACTTCCTCAACCGCCTGAGTTATCAGCCGCTCGACGCGACGACGCTGGAAGGCTTCGACGCGCTGGCCGCCAAGGTTGCCGAGGCTTCCGTCAGTCCGCGCGACGGAGGGCTGGCGATTTTCCTGTCCACCGCACCCAGCCTGTTTGAGCCAACCATCGCGGGGCTATCAGCCAGCGGTCTGGCGGGAAAGAACGCCTGGATCGGGCTTGAAAAGCCGCTCGGCACCGACCTCGCCAGCAGCCGGGCCATCAATGATGCTGTGGCTCGTGCATTCCCGGAAGAGCGTATCTTTCGCATTGATCACTATCTGGGCAAGGAAACTGTCCAGAACCTGCTCGCCCTGCGCTTTGCCAACCTGATGTTTGAACCGCTGTGGAACGCCGCCCACATCGACCACGTGCAGATCACTGTTGCCGAAACTGTCGGGCTGGAGGCCCGCGTCGATTTCTATAACGAAACCGGCGCGCTAAGGGACATGGTGCAAAACCACATGCTGCAACTGCTGGCACTGGTCGCGATGGAGCCGCCTGTCAGGCTGGATGCGACAGCCATTC
>JAGREQ010000226.1 GCA_020446465.1 Novosphingobium sp.
GAAACGCGGGCAAGAGCATGGGGCCGCGCGCAATGATTACCACACAGGCTGCCGAGTTCAGCGCCTGCCTGCCCGATGGCGGCGTGTTGATGGGGCTGGACCCGGGCACAAAGACAATCGGCACCGCCTTCTGCGATGCAGGGTGGCATTTTGCGTCCCCCGGCAAGACCCTGCCGCGCGGAAAGTTCGCGCGCGACAAGGCCGTGCTCGAACAACTGGTGGCAGAGCGCAAGGTTGCAGGACTTGTCATCGGCCTGCCGCTCAACATGGATGGCAGCGAAGGGCCACGGGCGCAGGCGAACCGGGCGCTTGCCCGCAACCTTGGCGTGCTCGGACTGCCCATCCTCTTGTGGGATGAACGTTGGTCAACGGCCAGCGCGGAACGCGGGCTGATCGAACAGGATATGAGCCGCGCCAAACGCACAGAGCGCATTGATTCAGCCGCGGCGGCAGTCATCCTGCAAGCAGCGATAGATGCGCTGGCAGGCGGGATGATTTAGAGCATTTCGAGAAAAAGTTGATAGCCTTTTTTGGTTAAGAAATGCGGAAAATCAAAAGACTATAGCGTTTCTGCTGATTCAATCTTTTCACGAAAAGCTTTAGACTTCTGCAAGCTCCATCCGGGCTGCCAGCCCTTCTCTTCGCCGGCGGGCTTCCATGGATACCATTCGGCTGCCCTGCACTTCGGCCTCACGCCATACCCGATCGCAGCCAGCCGCATCGCCATGACGCGCCGCCAGTGCCTCCCACGCGACAAGGCGCATCCTGTCGCTGGGGTGCGATTTCCCGAAAGTTTCGGCCAGATCGCAAGCGCCATCGCTGCCCATCGCCACGGCCACGCGCATGAAAACCTCGCTCGCCCCGTGGTTCAGCACACCTGCAATGCGGTCTTCGTCCACGTCAAAGCGATACTGGTCCAGCCAGCTTTGCGCGGGCGATGTGTGCATGATGTTGAGCGATACGGACAAACTGTCAGGCGGCAACTGGCGGTGAACGTCAAGATGTGCTTGATAGTGGAGTATCTTGCCTTCGTTCTGCCGGGCGCGCTCGATAAAGCGCAAACCAGCCGGTTCACCCTTCCATCCATGGGCGCGCTCATAATCGAATTCGTAATAATCGCTCCAGTATCCCGGCCCGAAATAGCCGATCGACAGGAAATCGAAATTATGGTCGTGCGGCAGCCCGTAAACGAACGACGCACCGCCACTGGCGCGGAACATGTGTTCCTGTTCGGATGGCCAGATATTCGCGCGGATGAAGAACTGCCCGGCAGCAGGGGACAGCATGATGACCTGCGGTCCGTAATTGGACGGTTCATCGTGTGTGCCATCGGTGGCTTTCAGGCTTGCGATCATCCGTTCTGCAAGGAAATCCCGATTGTTGCCGAGTTGACGCAATAATCTTGCAGCACCCAGCAGGCTCGTTTCCTCTTGCGGATAAAAGCCCTCGCCATGCAAGGTTTCAACCACCTCATCCACGCAAGCGACAGTGGTATCCTCGCCAATATCATCGGCTGTAATCACGCGGGGCATTGCGAAGTCTCCGTCGTTGAATCCAGGCCGGCAAGTACGGGATATGTTTCCAGCAACTGCGCCCGTAACGCGCCCGCCGGTTCTGCAAGGCTGTCGGCAGAATCGCGCGCCACGGTGGAAAGCGCGACAAACCCGTCCCGCGTATCAAGTGCGAGAGCTTCGCGCAGCGCCTGCCAGCGCAAGTGGTCGGGCTGGTCATTCCGCAAAGCAAGCGCGGCGACCGCGGGGGCAGCCTCGATGCGTTTCATCCGTCCGAGCAAAGCCAGCTTCAGCTCGCGCGCGCTCGTCATGGCATCCGCCGCCGACTGATGCAGCAAGGCACCCGTTTCAAGGTCGTATTCGCATGTCGGTTGCAGCGAAGAACTTGTCCGCACAAGGCGCAATGTCAGCAGGTGATCCGCCACATGATCGACCAGCATCGTCTGCTGTCCGGTATCCATCGAAAATGTGTCGCCGGCAGTAAGTGTTTCAGGCTCAATGGAAAACTGCTGTCCCGTCCCGGCACTGGCGGGCACGGCAATTTTCGACACTCGCCGGATGTGTGCCGATCCCGCAAGGATGGCTTCATGCCGTTCGCCACACGCAAAAGTTGCCGATCTTGCTGGTGGAACAGCAACCCCGCCATCGGCGCAGTAAGACACCAGCGACAGAGTCACATTGGCGCGCCCGGCCAGCACCATCGTCGCCACCGGGCCGTTCATCGAGTAGCGCGCAGGCACAATGCCGAGCGGATTGTCAGCAAGAACCGGCATGAACAGCGCAATGAACAGGTCAGCAAAGGCGGATGCTTTCTGGCAGGAGGCAAAAATGTCGGAAAGATATCCACACGCATTCAAATCCGCACCAGCAGCGTAGGCATCCATCGCCTTCGCCAGCGCCAGTCCTTCATCGCTTTGTCGCCATGCCTCGGCCGCGCCAAGCATGGCATCCTGTGCGTGGCGCTGCGGAGCATCATCACTCCGCAGCGCTTGCAGTGCCGGATCGATACGCATCGTACCGGCTGGGGTCAGATCAGGTTCTGGGGCGGCATGATCTCGTAAAGATATGCCATCAGGATGATAATGCGGTCATCAAAGCCAGGCATGGATGCGTTGGTGCTTCCGAAAACGCCGGTAAGCGTGTTGAGATCAGGCAATTGCGACAAGTCGATTGTAGGCAGCGCCATAAAGGTTCCCTCCTTTGCACGGCGGAATTGCCGCGCTGGTGGGACGGTGCCGAAACCTCCGCTCCAACTTAAATTAAAAGACTGTAATCACCTTCGCCGAAATACGGCGATCCTTAATCTGGAAAGGGCTGGAAGCGGTGGCTAACGGGTGTTTATAATGACAGTCAGGCCGGTTCTGGGGGCCGGATCGGGCAGTTCGAGCATCCGCACTGCATCGGCCCTGCAACGCGCAAGGATGCGTGGCGACAAGGCCTTGTCGTGTACAATGATATCGGCTTCACCCAGCAACCGGGCTTGCCGCAGCGTCAGATCTTCCGGGTCGTCGCTGGCAAGCGTCAGCGTAACGATTCCGGCGTCGTCAATGGTGTGATCACTCTTGGACAGCCAGCCGGAAACATTGGCGGCTGAACCTTCACGCAACGGGTCAAGCGCCCCACCCTCTGCCAGAGCCGAATCTATAGCGCGGCGACGGCTCCCGGCATTTGGCCAGCGTTCGCGCAAGGCCGTGCGTGCGGCGAACAGGCCTCTGGCAAGTTCACCCAGATCAGCAGGTAGCAACGCTTCGAAGCGCAGGCGGAGCGCCTTGGCAAGACCAGCCGAAGCGCCGCCTGTTCCAAATGCGATCAGCACAGGATCACGGTCCAGCACGCTTGGCGTCGTAAAGTCACACAAGTCTGGCCGGTCAACCGCATTCACCAAAAGCCCCGCCGAGCGAAGCTGCGCCACATCACGCTCCACGCTTGCACCATCGTCATGCGCGACAAAGGCGAGCCGGGCACCCGCCTTGACGCCGTCTTCCAGACTATCGGCGACAACGCCGCCAGCGCGTTCAACCAGCCTGCGTTTGGCTGCTGCGGCCTCCCCATTTCCGAGCACAATAACAGGTTGCCCTGAAAGCTGATGGAACAATGGCAAGGACTTCATGAATGCGCTCCGTCAGTCGGCAAGCCACTCCGGCACTTGTTCGGCGGCAAGGATCGTCGCCGGTTCAATGCGGTTGGCTACAATCGCATAGCGCGCGCCATCGACCATGACTTCGGGCACAAGCGCGCGGCTGTTGTATGTGTTGGCCATTGTCGCCCCATAGGCCCCGGCAGTGCGGAAAACAGCAAGATCACCCGCCACCACCGCGTCAATCTCCCGCCCCATCGCGAAAGTATCGGAGCTTTCGCAAATCGGGCCAACGATGTTGGCGCGCATTTTTGCGCCACTGGGGCTGACTGCCAGGAAATCGTGCCAGGAATCATAAAGTGCAGGCCGCGCCAGATCGTTCATCGCCGCATCCACAACCACGAAAGGAGTCTGCCCCCCCTGCTTTACACGCACGACCCGCGTAATCAGAACGCCCGCGTTTCCGGCGATGACGCGGCCCGGTTCAAACATGATAGTCGCGTCCCAGCCGTTCGTCACTTCGGCCACCATGGCGGCATAGGCGGCAGGGTCGGGCAATTTCTCTCCCGCCTTGTAAGGCACGCCAAGGCCACCACCGAGGTCCATGTGAGTGAAGCATAGCCCCTCACCGCGTAACTGCGCCATCAAGGCTCCCATGCGGG
>JAGREQ010000227.1 GCA_020446465.1 Novosphingobium sp.
GCGTTCACTGTATACCGGAATGCAGCGTATGGGATCAGGCCGGATATGATGAACGTGACCACATCGGTATAGACTGGCGATGAACGGCCAAAGAAGGCAAACGCCAGATAGACGGCAGCGATCCAGACCAGTGGCGCGATGTATCCTGCTGCAAAACCAAACCATTCCTCGCCGAAGCGCATCTTGAGTTCGCGCCGGACAAGCGCTGCAATGATTTCGCTGTCCTGCGCCTGTCTGTCACGATGCAGATGCGCTCCCCCGGAAGAAACCGCCGATGACGTCCTCTCGGTTGTCATTGCCCGATAATAACCGCGTTGCGAACAGTGCTCATAGATTGTGCCACCGCTTGCAGGACTTTTCTGACATCGGTAAAATTGGCGTTGGAGATCAGAACGGTATCTTTATCCCGAACAGCAAAGCGGCTCGCGAGTGCGACGATTTCAGGGCGATCCATTTCGAATTGGTAGACAAGCGGTGCTTGCCCGGCTGGCTGTGCGCGGACGAGAAATACAGCTTTCGGGTTGGCAGCGTCATTATCCAGCCCCTGCGCTCCTCCCAGAGCATCAATCACGCTGAAATCACGGCGCACGATCGGCACAGTTCCCTGCACACTGGCAGCGCCGATAACTGTGACGTTTTCGTCGAGCCTGTCCAGAACGACTGTATCGCCGGGGCGAAGGGCAATATCGAGAGCAGGATCGGCGAGAATATCGCTCATCCTTACCGAAGCCTGATCGCCATTCCGGCGCATGGTGACACGCAGCATGTCAGGCTTGTCGAAAGCCTGCGCTGCCTCTCCGATCAGTGCGCTCAGACGCGTGCGGCCTCGTTCGATCGGATAGACTCCGGGCTTGGTCGCGGTGCCAAGCACATTGACCAGCCTGCTGCGGGATTCGACAAGAGTGACGGTGACTTGCGGATCGTGAATGACAGTTCGCAAGCGTGCAACGATACTTGCCCGCAATGCGCTCACAGTCAGGCCATCGGCCCTGACAGTTCCGACGTGGGGGACGAAAATCGTTCCGCTGTCGTCTATTGCCAGTTCGCCCAGTTCACCCATTGGCCCGAAGACCTGCGGAACGCCGGCTTCGAATATCCGCAGTCGAAGAACGTCACCCGGACCGAGTTGGTCTGCGTCCACTTGCAATGCGTCGCGGAATTGAGGGGGGAACCCTTGCGCATCAGGGGGCGGTTCCAACGGCACCTGTGACGGATCGACCATGACAAGTTCTATCTTCCCGTCAGCGGCCGATGCCTGCATATCCTTGATGGACGCTGTGGATGCGGGCATGACGCAGCCGGCCAGCAGCGCAACCGAACACGCCATCAGAACTGACCTTGCCAGCAGATTTCTTTCAATTCCCGTCATACGCGGATTGTCCAGATCCCTCATCGTCATAAAACTGATATGTTCTTCCCGTCGGCAAGGGGGTTTTGCATGACAGGTGCGCCCTTGTCTGCACAAAATGTCGCAAAATTGCCGAGCATTCTTGCAACGGAGAAATTCGTATCGAGAAATTGCGCTGCCGGACTGCCGGGCGCAAACAAACCATCTTCGGCTGGCTGGTCGAGAAACTCGTCCACATATGCGACTGCCTGTTCCAGATCAGGTTCCTCGCAAGTAGGCAGGACGCGACCCGTTACGCCGTCCATAATACATTCGGCAGTGCCGCCAGCAGGCGTTGCTACCACGCGCAGGCCCATATACTGGGCTTCGATCAGGACATTGGGCAAGCCTTCATGGCGCGAGAGGTGAACCATGATGTCCATCTTACTCATCCACTACCCTACTCATCTCTAACGGTCCGTGAACAGGATTCGTTCGGAAACGCCGAGTTCACTGGCCAGTGTCCGGCACTGGTCGAGAAGCGATCCGCCCCCGACAATGATGAACCGGGTTCCAGGATGCGAGCGGATATAGCGCGCTGCGAACCTGATCCATACATGCGGCTGTTTTCCGGTTTCAAACCGGAAAACCCCGCCAATAGTGCGCGTTGCGTCAGATGTTCGGCGCCGGAATTCTTCCCACATTGCAGTGGCATCCCGATCACCGAGTGCGGGCATCGGTTCGACACCGTTGTAGAGAATGCCAAACTGGTCGTGCGGGACATCGACCCATTTGCTGTACGCATCGGCCGCCGCCTTGCTGTTGGACAGGAACCGGACGCCGGGGATTTCGGCCATGGCGCGGTAAAGCACTTCATAGTCGGGACGGAAGAAATGGCGCCGCATGGTGGGAGGCAGGTCACGAATAACAAGTTGTATGTGGGGCACGCCCGCGATCAACGCCGCAAGCGCCGAAAACAGACATGCGCCATCCTGCCAAGCGGAAACGATGTCAAATTTCTGTTCGATAAGGTAAGGCGTCAGGCGCTCCACACCAAAGGTAACGCTTGCCGGCAAGTAGGAGAGCAGGGCCAGCAATTCAGGTTCCGTAACGCCTGTCGATTTTGCTGATACTGGCTCAAGATGGCGGATTTCCTGAACAGAAATGCCGTTTTCCTTGATGAAAGGCAGGAAGAAATCCTTTCCATGCCCCTTGTCGGCGGCCCGCACGATCAATTCCACCTTGCCGGTTACTTTCATTCCCGAAACGGGCTGACCCGAAAGGCGTGCCTTTTCAAGTTCAACAGCCAACCGGGATATCTGGCGCTCGGCCCCTCCTGCGCCAAGGCCGCCGGTCAGGAGTGCGATCTTGCCCAGGCCCAGTGTGCCTGCAGGGCGCAAGGTGCGATCCCGAAAGTGCCGGATCGCATGTTTCATGGCAAGGATGCGCGCATCCTCGCTCTCTTGCAGTGGCCTGCCTTCCCTGGCTGTGAGAATGGCCATCAAGGCGCGGGTATGTTCGGAAAACCGGCAGGCTTGTGTCCCTGATGGAAAGGCATCCTCTACAGGTTCCAGAAGCCGACGGCATTTGACGAGCTTGCCTTCCTGCATCAAGCGTTTGGCATAAATCAGGCGCACATCCTGATCGTCCGTGGAAAGCGCAATCAGGTCATCGAAAATCTTCCCGGCCCGCTCATGCGCCCGCGCCCAGAACAGCAGGTCTGCCTTGAGCACTTGTCGATCCCGGTTGGTTATGTCCCCGAAATCCCGCGCGTCGATAAGCGCGATTGCTTCGTCGAACAGTCGGCGCCGGATAAGGCGGCGCGGCTTTTCCTGCCAGATCAGGTCATCGTCGGCAAAGTGTGCCCGCAACGACGCCCATGATGTTTCGAACGCGTCGTCATCTTCCATTGTTTCCAGGAATTGAGCTGCGTCACGAGCGTTATCGAAAGTCATCTCTGCGAATCCCACCGCAGCAGTCCTCCAGAGGCTGAAACATGTTTGCAAGAGCAGTTCGAGAAAATGTTGATAGACTTTTCGGTTAAGAAATGCGGAAAATCAAAAGACTACGGCGTTTCTGTCGAATCATCTTTTCACGAAACGCTGTAGCACGCATAGCGGGCCGTCATCGAGGAGGGAATGCCCAGGCCTCGCCGCTTAGTCGGGCAATTCGGTATCCGCCATACGGCTGGCTTTAATTTTGCAGCGATCGAAGTGGCGTCTTGCGGTTTCGTCATCCTTATCCATTTCGACCACGCGTGACCACAAACCAGCGGCTTCCACAAATTGCTGGTTGCGGGTAAGCAATGTTGCCAGACGGCGCGTTGCCAACAGGTGATCCGCATCAATGGACAATATCAGGCGCAGGTAAGTCGCAAGTTCACTTGCCGGTGCGTTTGCTTTTTCCAGTTCACGATATTGCGCCAGAATTTTCCTCACGAGCCGTTCCCTGGCATTGACCAGAGTTTCTGGGCCTTCGACATAAGGTGCGATGGCTTCTGCAAAGTGAATAGCTTCCTGAAATGTTGCCAGATTGGTGGCCTTGGCGATCCGGGAAAGGACTTTTTTCTCGACAGTGGAGAAAAACCTGTCCGTTTCTGCACTGAAGCGGTCTGCATCTGGCAGGCCAGCACTGCGCAACGCTTCGTAGTTCGGAATTGCGATGTCGTATCGCCCGGAGATGGTTGCAATGCGTGCAAGCCAACGAACAATCGCCGCGTTATTCGGGTAGAGGTTGGCAGATTTTTGAGCAATATCGAGGGCTTCTTGATCTCTGCCCAGTTCGTGCAAGGCCCCGCTCCAGCGTTGCACACGCCGTTCCAGCGTCAGGGCAAGTTCGGGGGCGGAT
>JAGREQ010000228.1 GCA_020446465.1 Novosphingobium sp.
CGTGCCGATCGCCTGCCGGGTGAGTTTTACCAGCTTGACCTTGAAATGAGCTTCGTCACGCAGGAAGAAATCTGGGACACGATGGAGCCTGTGGTCGCCGGTGTGTTCGAAAAATTTGCAGGTGGCCGCCCGGTGACACCCGCCGGCAGTTTCCCGCGCATTCCTTATGCAAAGGCCATGCTGGATTATGGCACCGACAAGCCGGATTTGCGTAACCCGCTCATCATCCGCGATGTGACCGAAGAGTTCAAAGGGTCGGGCTTTGGCCTGTTTGACAAGATCGTGGGCGGCGGCGGCGTTGTGCGCGCTATCCCGGCACCCGGCACGGCGGAAAAGAGCCGCAAGTTCTTTGACGACATGAACGACTGGGCGCGGGCCGAAGGACACGCAGGGTTGGGCTATGTCACGCGCAAACAGGGTGATTTTGGCGGACCGATTGCCAAGAACCACGGACCTGACAAGATGGCCGCGCTATACGATGCGCTTGGGCTGGGGCCGGACGATGGTCTGTTCTTCGCCGCCGGCAAGGAAGACGTGGCGGCAAAGCTGGCAGGGGCAGCGCGTATCCGCGTGGGCGAGCAGCTCGATCTGATTGACAAGAGCCGTTTCGATCTCGCCTGGATCGTGGACTTCCCGTTCTATGAATGGGACGAGGAAACCAAATCCGTCGATTTCAGCCATAACCCGTTCTCCATGCCGCAAGGCGGTATGGAAGCGCTGGAAAACGAAGATCCGCTGACGATCAAGGCTTATCAATACGATCTTGTGTGCAACGGCTATGAGATTGCATCCGGCTCCATCCGTAACCAGTTGCCCGAAACGATGGTCAAGGCGTTCGAAATCGTGGGACTGTCAAAAGCCGACGTGGAAGAGCGTTTTGGCGGCCTTTACCGGGCATTCCAGTATGGCGCACCGCCGCACGGCGGGATGGCTGCCGGGGTTGATCGCATCGTCATGTTGCTGTGCGATGCCGTAAACTTGCGTGAAATCACGCTTTTCCCGATGAACCAGCGCGCGGAAGACCTGTTGATGGGCGGGCCGAATGTGGCTGAACCCAGGCAGCTTCGCGAACTGCACTTGCGCGTGGTGGAGCCGCCAAAGCCTCAGTAAGTGGGGGTGAAACCCGCTAAAATTGGCCAATTTGCAGGCTCTGGGGAAATCTGTGCCCTATTCCCCTTGCCAGCACGGGCACCACTCATTAGGGCGAATGCCGACTGAACAACCGCATCCTTTCGAGAGGGATTTTCATGAGCGATACCGCAGACCGCGTGAAGAAGATTGTCGTTGAGCACCTCGGTGCCGAAGCTGACAAGGTAACACCCGAAGCCAGCTTCATTGACGACCTGGGCGCTGACAGCCTCGACATTGTCGAACTCGTCATGGCCTTTGAAGAAGAATTTGGCGTCGAAATCCCCGACGATGCTGCCGAGAAGATCGGCACCGTTGGCGATGCGATCAAATACATCGACGAAAACAAGGGCTGATCCACCCGTTTCAGCGCCGGCGCAGTATTTTGTGCTGGCGCGACGGGCAGGCCCGATACACCTTTCTGCATACGCGGGAAGGTAGGGCTTCGACAGGCTCCGCCCGAACGGGTTGGGCCTGTTGTTGCATTGTGCAGACCGCTTTTCCGGTCTGTCGAACGTGGGAGACTGAAGTATGCGCCGTGTTGTCGTGACCGGGTTGGGGCTTGTCACACCGCTTGGCAGTGATGTCGAGACGACCTGGAAAAACATCCTTGCCAGCAAGAGCGGGGCAGGGCCGATTACACGTTTCGATGCCTCTGATCAGAAATGCCGCATCGCTTGCGAAGTGAAGCCGGCAGATCACGAATATGGCTTCGATCCGAGCAAGCGCGTTGATCCGAAGATCCAGCGCCAGGTCGATCCGTTCATTGTCTATGGCATTGATGCAGCCGGACAGGCGATTGAAGACGCCGGGCTGGAAGACATGGACGATGCCACCCGCCTGCGCGCAGGCTGTTCGATTGGCTCTGGCATTGGCGGGCTTCCCGGAATCGAAAAAGAATCGCTGGTTCTGGCCGAGAAGGGGCCAGGTCGCGTTTCGCCGCACTTCGTCCATGGCCGCCTTATTAATCTCATTTCCGGCCAGGTTTCGATCAAGTATGGCCTGCAAGGGCCAAACCACGCCGTTGTGACCGCCTGTTCCACGGGGGCGCACTCAATCGGCGATGCCGCGCGTATGATTCGCGATGATGATGCAGACATCATGCTGGCCGGTGGTTCGGAATCGACCATTTGTCCGATTGGCATTGCCGGTTTCGCACAGGCGCGTGCCCTTTCGACCGATTTCAATGACGATCCCACCCGCGCCAGCCGCCCCTATGACGTTGCCCGCGATGGCTTTGTCATGGGCGAAGGCGCAGGCGTTGTCGTGTTGGAAGAATACGAACATGCCAAGGCACGTGGCGCAAAAATCTATGCCGAAGTGGCAGGCTATGGTCTTTCTGGCGATGCCTACCACGTCACGGCGCCGCATCCGGAAGGCTCAGGCGCATTCAGGTCGATGGAAATGGCGCTGCGCAAGGCGGGCATGAGCCCGTCCGATATCGACTATATCAACGCGCACGGAACCTCCACGCCGCTGGGTGACGAACTGGAACTGGGGGCTGTGCGCCGCCTGTTCGGTGATGCTATCGCACAAGTATCGATGAGCAGCACCAAATCCGCCATCGGGCACTTGCTGGGCGGTGCAGGGGCCGTTGAATCGATTTTCTGCATCCTCGCCTTGCGTGACCAGATTGTGCCGCCGACGCTCAATCTCGATAACCCGAGCGAAGGATGTGCAGGCGTCGATCTCGTTCCGCACAAGGCCAAGGAACGGCAGGTCCGCGCGGTACTGAACAACAGTTTCGGCTTTGGCGGGACGAATGCCAGCCTTGTCATGAAGCAGGTGGACTGAGGACGGCACGCCATGATCCGCCGCTTGTGGCTGGTCGTTATCGGGCTGGGGCTGGTCGCCGGCCTGGTTCTGGCAGTGCTGGTGGCGGGCTGGTTTATCCCGACCGCGCTTGAAGAAGAGCGCACCTTTATCGTGCCTCAGGGTGCGAGCCTTACTTCTGTTGCGCACAAGCTGGAGGATGAAGGTTTCATCACTTCGGCTGATCGTTTTCTGGTCGGGGCAAAAGTGCTGGGCGGCAAGGCCCCGATCATGGCGGGGGAATACCTCTTGCCGGTCCCGGCCAGCGGTAACCAGATCCTCTCGACGCTTCAGTCTGGCGATGTGCTGCGCCGGTTTGTGACAATCCCCGAAGGGATGCCGTCTATCATGGTGCATGAGCGCCTGATGGCCGAGCCATTGCTGAAAGGCGACGCGCCCGTGCCGCCGGAAGGCTCTGTCTTGCCGGAAAGCTATGATTTTGAACGGGGCGAGACCCGCGCTGCCGTGCTTGGTCGGATGCAGGATGCGATGAAGCGCACTCTGGCCGAACTGTGGAAGGCGCGCAGCAAGAACATCGCGGTCAAAACGCCGGGAGAGGCTGTGATCCTCGCTTCCATTGTCGAGAAAGAAACGGGGGTGCCTTCCGAACGGCGCATGGTTGCAGGGCTTTATTCCAACCGTGTGAAGCAAGGCATGCTGTTGCAGGCTGACCCCACGATTATTTACCCGATTACAAAGGGTAAACCGCTTGGCCGTCGTATACGGCAGTCAGAGATTGCCGCTGTCAACGATTACAATACTTATACGATGACCGGACTGCCCAAAGGGCCGATCACCAATCCGGGGCGAGAATCGATTGCGGCCGTGCTCAACCCTGCTGAAACCAGGGCGCTCTACATGGTGGCTGATGGCAAGGGCGGGCACATCTTTGCAGAAACGCTCGCAGACCATAACGCCAACGTTGAAAAGTGGTTCGCAATCCGCCGTTCGCGCGGTGAGATGTGATCGTGGCAAGCACAGGCATCGCTTAACTGGACCCATGTTTGCGCCTTGGCGTACCCGCCAGCAGAGGTGGAACGTGGCAGGCCTGTGCGATAAGTTTTGCAAGTTGCATGATGACGGTTGACCAGCGCTCGTCTCCACCCTAAGAGCGCCGCCTGCCGGGGACATTTCGTGCCCCGTTGCCTCTTCGGGGCGGAGTAGCTCAGGTGGTTAGAGCAGCGGAATCATAATCCGCGTGTCGGGGGTTCGAGTCCCTCCTCCGCTACCA
>JAGREQ010000022.1 GCA_020446465.1 Novosphingobium sp.
ATTTCCCTTTGACTGAAAATGGCGATCTTCGCGCCCGTGTTGCATTCAAATTGTTGAACAGGAACGGGTACGGCTACGATTACACTGCGCAGCATGATGTGAATAATGCGCGCTCACAGTCGGGGAGGGCTACGCTGCAGTACAATCCCGACAGTACTGTCAATATCAAGCTGACTGGTGAGTATACCCGCGAAAAAGATTATAACTATTATGTCACAAACTTCGGGCCGTATCAGTATGGAGATACCAGCCTTTGCCTGTTTACTGATGGAACATCTTGCGTTTTGCCAGGGGTTTCAGAGTTTGGCGGGATTGAGATCAGAAACTCGCAAGATGCTGCAAGTGGTCTTGACCTTCTGGGGACGGGCCATACGAACCAGCGTAAGGGCTATGCCCTCACTCTCAATGCAAATTTCGCACTGAGTGATGCAATTACCTTGAACTCGATTACCGGGTGGAGAAAGTTCCATCGTTACAATGCGTCCAATGCCGATGGCTCCAGCGCCGGAATCGGTAATGTCGATTACGATGAGCATAACCGCCAGGTTAGTCAGGAGTTCGTCTTGAACTATGATGGTGGCCCCCTGCAAGTTACCGCCGGCGCTTCATATTATCACGAAAAACTTGATAACTATGTAATTGCGCCGTTTATTCAATTCGATAATCCGGATACACCACAACTGGATATGCCATATATTCAGGATGGCACGCTGAAAATTAATGCTTATGCTGCCTATTTGCAGGCGACGTATGCAATTACGCCAGAGTTTCGTATTACAGCGGCTGGACGCTATAGTTCAGAAAAGCGTACATCAACGGGCGCATTCTCGTTCGGTGCAACCACACCAATCGACACCGGGCATAAGTGGACGGCGTTTACACCCAAATTTGGTATTGAATACGATATCACTGATGGAACCCTCTTTTACGCATCATATACAAAGGGCTTTAAGAGTGGGACTTACAACGTTGGTCAGATTAATCCGCGGATCAACCCTGAGAAAATCGAAGCTTATGAGGCTGGCATAAAAAGCAGATTGTTTGACAACAGAATTGATCTGACCGCAGCCTATTTCCATTACGATTACAAAGATTTGCAGGTTAACAAGATTATCGGTATCGGAACGCAAACAACGAATGCTGCTTCTGCAACAACCGATGGTTTTGAAGTGGCTATTAACGCTCGCGTAACGCCTGAGTTCACTTTGAATGGCAACTTCACTTATCTGGATTCGACATTCAGTGACTTTGAATCAATCAATCCGCTATATCCTTCGGCACCGGCAGAAGACCTGAAAGGTAAAATGCTTCCTGGTGCACCCAAGTATGCGTTTGTGATTGGTGGCCAGTATGTCTTGCCATTGAACTCTGACGGTATGGAACTCGCATTTAACGCCGACGCATCTTATCAGTCCAAGGTGTTCTACAGCGAGTTCAACGACCCTCAGATCGGGCGCAAGAGTGCAACAAAGGTCAATGCGTCTCTTAAGCTGGATACCGGGAAAAACTGGTACGTTACTGCGTGGGGTAAGAACATTTTCGATGTGAAGACATCGAATAACATTGCCCTTGGTATCGCGCTGTGGGGCCTGCCGCTTTACGGCGCGATCGACCCGCCAGCTACTTACGGCGCGACTTTGGGCGTCAATTTCTGATCAGTCTCGCGGCGGGAGTTCGTCTCTCGCCGCGCAGTTGCCGGGGCGGATGGGGGCGCCTCGACAACGCAAATTGTGTTGTATTGATGATACGAGGTTCGTGATGGCCTTTGCTGATGGTGCCACTATTCTGAAACATTCCGACAGGCTCTTTATCGATGGGCAATGGGTGTCCGCGTCGAGCGGGCGGACCATCGATGTCATAGCTCCGGCTACCGAAGACGTATTCATCACTGTGGCAGAGGCGGATGAATCGGATATCGACCGTGCCGTGGATGCCGCACGGCGGGCGTTTGATGTGGGGCCATGGCCCCGCATGAGCCATGCTGAACGTGCAGCCTATCTGCACAAGATTGCTGACGCGATGGACGCCCGCGTCGACGATATTGCAACGATCTGGCCAAACGAAATGGGCATTGTTCACGCGATGGCCCATCCGTTTGCAGGTACGATTGGTGACATTTACAGATACTATGCCGGGCTTGCCGAAGGATTCGCCTGGGAAGAACGGTTCCAAAACCCGCCGATGGGCGGCGATTATGCGCTGATCGTCAATGAGCCGGTCGGTGTGGTCGGGGCAATTGTGCCATGGAATGCGCCTGTCAACATTGCGGCCTTCAAAGTGGCGCCAGCGTTGATCTCAGGTTGTACGGTTGTTCTCAAGATGTCTCCAGAGGCGCCTGGCACGGGTCTGCTTCTTGCCGAGATCGCCGACGAAATCGGGCTGCCGCCCGGCGTTCTCAATGTTGTGACAGCAGACAGGGCGGCCTCGGAAAAACTCGTTAGCCACCCCGGCGTCGACAAGATTGGATTTACCGGCTCAAGCGCCGTTGGAAAGCGGATAGCCGGCATTTGTGCAGAACGCATGGCGCGTTGCACGCTTGAACTTGGCGGAAAATCGGCGGGCCTGATCCTCGATGATTACGATGTGGCGCTTGCCGCTCAATCGCTCGTCGGCTCTGCTTGCGCGATGACCGGGCAGATTTGCTCATCGTTGACTCGCATCGTCGTTGGTGCGGATCGCCATGACGCGCTGATCGATGCTTTGGCGGACGGGTTTGGCAAGGTGATTGTCGGCGATCCCTTCGATCCCGCTACTGGCATCGGGCCATTGGCGATGGAGCGGCAACGGGACAAAGTCGAAGAGATGGTTCGCAAGGCGGAGCACGATGGCAACCGGATTATTACAGGGGGCAAAAGACCCGCTCACCTCAATCGTGGCTGGTTCTTTGAGCCGACAGTTATCACCGATGCTGACAATAGCGATTTCATTGCCAGAGAAGAGATATTCGGCCCTGTTCTTACAGTTATCAGGGCACGTGACGAAAATCATGCGATCGAAATCGCCAACGATACGCGCTTTGGTCTCAACAATTCGGTTTTCACGAATGATCCGGAAAGAGCCTATCGCGTGGCCCGGCAGTTGCGATCCGGCACTGTAGGCCACAACGCCTGGCGCAGCGACATGTCGATCGGGTTTGGCGGGTTCAAGGAATCGGGCATCGGGCGTGAAGGCGGAGTCAATGGCTTGCGCGCCTATCTCGAACCCAAGACGTTGATCATGGAAAATTGCGGGTGAGTGAAAAACTGAGGGTGAGATGAAGGGTATGACCAGTCAGATTATTAAAGGCGTTACGATCAATTGCCCCATCGAAACGGGTAGTTCCATCGCAAGAAAGAACATTGATACGATTGTCGATTTCTTTTCGGTCTATCTCAAGGACAAACCGTTCTTCTATTCGTTGTGGGTAGAAGATGACCCCGAAGTCGTCACGCCGTTTGTGAACGATGGCATTGCCGTGTGCCATTATGCCAGTCATCGCGGTTGGGATGCGGTCAAAGCCTTCTGGGATCCGATCCACGACGAAATGACCGGACGCTTCGACTGGTTTATCGATGAGATCATCGTTGGCGAAAGCCCGGATGTGATTGTCACGAAGTCCAACAGTATCATTGACGTCCACGCCGGGCCGACCTGGGGTAACCGGCACGTCGCCTACAATGGTCGATACGTACAGATATTCCGGTTCAGCGCAGGCAAGGTCAAGAGCTTCGAGGAATATTACGATACGGCGCTTCTGAATGCAGCATACGGAGGGGGAGAATGAAGGCAATGGCCAGTCGGATGAAGCATACGCAGCGGCGCCGTCTGCGCATGACGCATGTCTTGTTGTCTGCGGGTGTGGCGATGACCCTGTTATCCAGTGCGTCAATCGCGCGCGAGCGAGAGGCTAGCGATAACGAGAGTGTGGGATGGCCGCACAATCCAGCGCCAGGCAAGAATGCACCGAATATCCTGCTCATTATGACTGATGATGTCGGGTTTTCTGCCAGCAGCGCTTATGGTGGACCTATTGCGACGCCAGCATTCGATCGTCTGGCGCAAAAGGGCATAAAGTATAACCAGTTCAATACGACTGCGATGTGTTCCCCGACCCGCGCGTCGCTTCTGACTGGTCGTAATCCGCATAATGTGGGGATGGGTGGAATCACCAATCTTGCTTCATCCTATGCCGGTTACAACACCTCGATCCCCAAGTCGACGGGGACAGTCGCCCAGGTTCTGAAGGAAGCAGGGTACAACACTGCAATGTTCGGAAAGTCCCACCTGACCCCGGTCTGGGAAATGACCTCGAATGGTCCTTTTGATCGCTGGCCAACCGGATTGGGATTCCAGTATTTTTATGGTTTCCTTGGTGCCGATGCCAGCCAGTTCGAGCCAGCGTTAACCGAGAATACCGTGCAGTTGAACCAGAAGTATCCTGAAGGGTATACGCTGGATGCAGATCTTGCCAACCGGGCTATCACCTGGATTGACCGTCAACACGCGATCGAACCAGATCGCCCGTTCTTCATGTATTATGCGACCGGCAGCGCGCACTCACCAAACCATGCGCCCGACGACTGGCTGCAGAAATTCAAAGGGAAGTTTGACGCGGGCTGGGACAAGGTTCGTGAAGAAACGTTTGCGCGCCAAAAGGCCGCCGGGATCATTCCTCATGATACCCGGTTGACCCCTCGGCCAAAAGAGTTGCCGGCGTGGAATAGCCTGGACGACAATCAGAAGAAGCTGGCGGCGCGATACATGGAGGCATACGCGGCCTCGCTTGCTTATGCCGATGCGCAGATCGGCCGGGTGATTCAACATCTGGAAGACACCGGGCAGGCCGACAATACGCTGATCGTGTTTATACAGGGTGACAATGGCTCGTCCGGCGAGGGCGGCCTGACTGGCGCAATGTTTGAACAGTCAGCCATTACATTCCAGCGTGAAGATCAGGCATGGAATGAAAAGAATATAGATAACATTGGAAAGAAAGAAAGTTACTCGGTCATCCCAGCACCATGGGCATGGGCGCTGGATACTCCGTTCCAATGGACCAAGCAAATCGCATCGCATCTTGGCGGGGTGCGAAATGGTCTCGTGATTTCCTGGCCGGGACATATTTCAAACCCTGGCACAGTGCGGCCACAGTATCATTTTGTCAGCGACATCATGCCAACTTTGCTTGATGTGGCAGGTGTGTCTGCACCGGCATTGCTGGACGGCGTCAAGCAGAAGCCACTGGATGGGGTCAGCATGGCTTATACGTTCCGCAATCCAGCGGTTCCCACAGCTCGCAAAGATCAGGTTTTCGAGTTGTTGCAGAATATGGCCATCTATTCCGATGGATGGATTGCGAGCACGACGCCGATCAGGATGCCGTGGAATTGGGCCAAACCAATCGAGGTCGATGCAAAAAATCGTGTATGGGAACTTTATAATCTTTCCCAGGATTTCTCGCAGTCAAGAAACCTTGCAGAGGAAAACCCCAAAAAACTCGAAGAGATGAAAGAACTATTCTGGAAGAGAGCAGAAGAAAACTCGATTCTTCCGATACACGATTACCTTGACGGGGTGGAGGGAAGGCCTGACCCACGAGCCGGGCGTTCTCAATTCCTCTATCTGGGCAAAGTTGAGAACATTGCAGAGCAGGCAAGCCCGCCAACAATCGGCAACTCCTACACTATATCAATTGATCTCACCGTGCCTTCGGAGAATGCAGATGGCGTTATTCTGGCGCAGGGTGGACGATATGGCGGATATTCGCTCTATTTGGACAAAGGGCGTCTGGCGTATCATTACAACGCGATTGGCAAGCACCAATATACGGTAACCAGCGACAAGGTAATACCGCCTGGCGATCACAAGATTACTGTGAATTTCGCGATTGATGGAAAGATCAACCGCGCGGCAATGGAGGGCGGACCAGGCGGGGTTATGACAATCTCGGTGGATGGAAGCCAGGTCTCGTCGGGAAGGATCGGACGAACGCTGGTTAATTGGTATTCTGACGTTGAAGGTCTCGACATCGGGCGGGACAATAATTCTCCCGTAACCGATGCTTATCCTGCAGCGGTCAATGTATTTCCGGGAGAAATCCGAAGCACACTGTTTTCGATACGCTGAGCAGGCATTGGCGTGGGAGTTGTGATGTCCAGACTTGAAGGACGATCTGTGCTGGTTACTGGCGCCGCCCAGGGAATGGGAATGGCGATTGCAATGCGTGCCGCACGCGAAGGCGCGGCAGCAATCACGCTTGCCGACATCCAGCAGGAAAAGGGTGAGGAAGCGGCGCGGGCTGTGGCGGCGCTTGGGGCGAAATCACGGTTTGTCCAGACCGACCTGCGGTCGCGCGATGCAATTGATGCGATGGTGGCTGCGGCAGCCGACCTTGGTGATGGCCTGGACGTGCTGGTGAACAACGCGGGCGTGACCGACGATGGTCTGACCGGTTCTCCGCAAACGCTGGATTCGTTGTCAGAAGACCAGTGGGATGACCTGATGGACATCAACGTAAAGGCAATGTGGCGTGCCGCGCGCGCTGCCTCGCCGTGGCTCAGGAAATCCAGCAAGTCTCCGGCGATCGTGAATGCCGCCTCAGTGGCCAGTACTTTCGCCTATCCTGGTATTCCGGGGTATTCGGTGGCGAAGGGCGCGGTAAAGCTGCTTACGCAAGCCATGGCGGCCGATTACGCGAGGTTTGGTATCCGCTGCAATGCTTATGCGCCGGGGGCAATTGCAACGCCGATGCTGATGCACTCAATCGAATCTGCAGACGATCCGCAAGAGATGGCGCGGCTTACGTCCGGGCCACACCTCATCAAGCGGCTCGGCGAACCTGATGAGGTGGCGGCACTCGTTTGTTTTCTCGCCTCCGATGAAGCGAAATTCATGACAGGAACAATTGTGAACGTTGATGGCGGGACTGCCGCGTGGCGAGGAAACACATAAATTTGCGAGGAGATTCCTGATGGCCAAGGTAAATGTCGATGAACTGGTCGAACAGAACGACCCTGAAACTACACCGGAGCGGCTTGTCGAACGGTTCGGACGCGATTTTTTCCGTGATTTCGATATCGATGATCCCAACCTCAACGAGCATTTTCATGAAGTGATAGACCTCATGGTGCAGAAATGTCCGGTTGCCCACAGCAAGGTTGGCACCGGGTATTATGTGTTCAGTTCTGAAGAGGCAGTTCGCCGGATCGGGCAGGACTGGCAGACTTTCAGCAGTGCGAAGGGCTATATCCCCAACCGGCCTGACGATCAGCCGTTGATGATACCGGTCGAGCAGGATCCGCCTAACCACACAAGCTGGCGGCGCGCGTTGAACCCGCACATGAGCCCGCAAGTCATGGAAGGCATCAAGGATGATGTCGCACGCGAGGTCAACCTGCTGATCGACAAGTTCATCGATCGCGGTGAATGTGAATTCATTAGCGAGATGGCTGGCCTGCTGCCGGGCCGCGCTTTCTTCATTTATGTTCTGGGCGTGCCGGTCGACGATTTGCCTGAACTCGTCCACGATGTTGACAAGTCGTTGTTCGGCCCACTGGACCAGCGCACCACATATCACAAAAAGGTCTATGATTATCTCGAAGCGTTTCTGAAGAAGCGCAAGGATATGCCGCCGCAGGGCGATATTGTAGATACGATCCTGAAGGGAGTGACTTACAAGGATGGCAACGAAGCGCCCTGGGATCATCAGGTTTCAGTGGTGCTAGACCTGACATATGGCGGGATTTCCACCACCATCTATGCGCTTGGCTCGACCGCGCGCCACCTTGCCGATCATCCCGATCAACGTCAGCAGCTGCTTGATAATCCCGAATGGATTGAAAATTCGGTTGAAGAGTTCGTGCGCGCATACTCGCCGGTCGTGGCGATGGGCCGAACTTGCATGAAAGATGTCGAGGTCGAAGGGGTGAGCCTGAAGGAAGGCGACTATGTGATGATGGGTTTTTCGGGCGCGGGCCGCGATCCGCGAACCATCGACAATCCCAAGGAGCTTAATTTCGAAGAGCCGACCGTTCATCACGCGACATTCGGGGTTGGACCGCACCGGTGCATTGGATCGCATCTTGCGCGCATGGAACTGGCCGTCTTCATCAGGGAATGGCTGAAACGCATCCCGCATTTCCGGGTCAAGCCGGGAACAAAGCCGGTTTATGAAACCGGCTTCCTGCGGGCCATGAGTTCGCTCATGCTCGAATGGGATTGAACTGCAAATTATAAGGATAGCTGCACATGCGGATGAAGGTGGACGAGTTACTTTGCACTGGTCATGGGCGTTGCGCGAAGTTCGCGCCTGGTGTTTTTACACTCGATGACGCGGGGTTCAACACTGCGGCTGGCGAAACCGTGGATGTGCCCGCCGGTCAAGAAGATGATGCGACAAAGGCCATGAAGGCTTGCCCTGAACGGGCGATCAGCCTCGCTGACTGATGACGGTTGCGCTGGTCGTCTGCATCAAGCGGCGCTCAGGATTGAGCGGGCAGGAATTTGCGCGCTACTGGCGTGAAGTCCATGCTCCGCTCATTCGCGATTGCGGTGGTTTCAACCGTCACCTGGTCAGTTACACACAGTATCATCTTGTGGAGCAGGATTCACCTGTTGCACGGATGTTTGGAGTGTCGGGCGATTATGACGGGATAGCTGTGCTGGAATTTCGTTCCGTCACAGAGATGCAGCAGGCCTTTGCAGAACCAGCCTATCTTGAGCACGTGAGGCCGGATGAACCCAATTTCGTCGATCTGGAACACGGCCTGTGCTTCATCACGGAGCCAAACAAGGTCATCTGACAGTTATGGACTTTGCATTCACGCAAGAGCAGCAGCTTGTTTCGGATATGGTCAGTGCCTTCGCGCGCGATGTCCTGCTGCCAAAATACGCGCACTGGGACAGAACAGGTGAACTGCCGCGTGACCAGTTTCTGAAAATGAGCGAAATTGGGCTGCTAGGGCTGCGGGTGCCAGAAGGCCATGGCGGCCAAAATCTGGACGCAGTCACGGCAGGAATTGCCATGGAAGCGGCGGCGCGCGGTGATTTTAATTGCTGTTATGCAATCCTGATTGCCTGTTTTGCAGGAGAGCTTCTGGGGCGTCATGGGGAAGAGGCAGTTCAGTCTGAATGGCTGCCGGCCATGGCGCTTGGCGAGAAAATTATCTGCACTTGCCTCACAGAGCCGCAAAGTGGTTCCGACGCCGCCGGCATCAGAACCCGAGCGGTGCGAGACGGTGACGATTACCTCATCAGTGGCGAGAAAGCATCGATTACGCTGGTGACGGCTGGCGATGCCGGGATCGTATTTGCAAAGACCGCCCCCGACGCTGGTGCGCGCGGTGTGACCGCATTCCTCGTTCCCTTCGATCTGCCGGGCGTAACCCGAAGCGTCTATTCAGATCTTGGTTCGCGCGGGATCGCCAGGGGGTCATTGTTCCTCGATGAAGTTCGGGTGCCATCACGAAACCGGATCGGGGATGAAGGGGGCGGTTTTTCCAAGGTCATGCAAGCGTTTGACTATACCCGCGCTCTCATCGGGCTGATGTGTATCGGCGCGGCACAGGCCAGCATGGATGAAACGGTTGGATATCTCAAAGACCGGCGATCATTCGGTCAGCCGTTACCTCACTATCAAGGGGTGTCTTTCCCGATTGCGGATTGGGCTGCAAAGCTGGAGATGGCACGTTGGCTATGTTTCAGAACCCTGTGGCTGCGTGATCAGAACCTGCCACACACGGCAGAAGCAGCCATGTGCAAAATGCAGTGCCCTGACATTGCCGTTGGCGCGATCCACGAGTGTTTGCTGTTGCATGGACACTACGGCTACACAAAAGACTATGCCCATGAACAGCGGCTGCGGGATGTTATCGGGCAGCAAATCGCTGATGGGACGACACAAATTCAGAAGCTGATCGTCGCCCGCGAGATTTTTGGCCGCAATTTTGTGTGAAGGATGAACGCGAATGATCAAACTTGTATTCATGCTCAAGCGGCACCCTGACCTGTCGATCGAAGCCTTCCGGCACTTGTACGAAAGTCGCCATGCCAGACTGGGCGAGAAACATGCCCGGCGTGCAGCGCGCTATGTGCGGCGCTATCTCGAACCGTTGCCTGAATTATTCACAGGTTCGCTTGTTGAGCAGGCGCATGATGTCATCACCGAACTGTGGTATGATTGCCAAGCTGATTATGACGCCGATATGGCGCACCTTTCCTCACCTGAAGTCGTGGCTGAGATTGTAGCGGATGAAGAGACGATCTTCGACCGCAACAAGCATCGCGTCTATACTGTCAAAGAATACGACTCCCCATGCGGGGGTGACTGATTTCGCGCACCTGACGTCTGACGAGTTCTAACGTCAATGACGGCAAACCACATTTTAATGCCTCCAGGATAGACGCGAACGTGCAAGTAATCCGCCGCGATAAAAGCGCATCTCCCGCAGGCTGGTGGTCCGCATGACCTCTGTTCACAGCCTTGCGGTGCGCAGGCGTAGTGCGTTCAGAACGACCGAAATCGACGATGCGCTCATGGCGAAGGCGGCAAACATCGGGCTGATGAGCAGGCCGAGCGCGGGGTAGAGCACGCCTGCGGCGACCGGCACGCCTGCTGCATTGTAAACAAGCGCGAAGAACAGGTTCTGGCGGATGTTGCCCATTGTCGCCTGAGCCAGGCGGCGGGCACGCACGATCCAGTCAAGGTTGCCTTTCACCAGCGTAATTCCGGCGCTTTCAATCGCAACGTCTGCGCCTGTCCCCATGGCAATGCCGACATCGGCCTGGGCGAGGGCGGGGGCATCGTTCACCCCGTCACCGGCCATGGCGACTTTTGCGCCTTGTTCCTGCAATTCGCGGATGATGCGGGCCTTGTCTTCGGGCAGAACATCGGCGCGGATCTCGTCAATGCCGAGCCGGGCGGCGACAGCCTGTGCAGTGCGCGCATTATCGCCGGTGGCCATGATGATACGCAAGCCTAACTGGTGCAGGGCGTTCAGCGCATCAGGCGTTGTTTCCTTGACCGGATCGGCCACGCTCACAATCCCGGCCAGCGCGCCATCCAGCGCGACGAACATCACGGTTTCGCCTTCATCGCGGCGTTTATTCGCCTTGTCGATCAGGTCGCCGCCAGCCAGGCCCATATCGTCCAGCAGGGCCGCATTGCCGAGCGCCACCATGCGGCCATCGACCGTTCCTTTAACGCCTTTGCCGGTGATTGCCTCGAAATCGTTGGCGTCGGCCAGTGTCAGGCCGCGATCCTGTGCGCCAGTGACGATGGCTTCGGCCAAAGGATGCTCTGACCCACGTTCGAGAGAGGCAGCAAGACGCAGCACATCGTCTTCACTATCCGCGCTTGATGCGAGGACAGCAACGAGGCGGGGCTTGCCCTCGGTCAAAGTGCCGGTCTTGTCGACGATCAGCGTATCGATCTTCTCGAAGCGTTCCAGCGCCTCTGCATTCTTGATGAGCACACCTGCCTGTGCGCCGCGTCCGGTTGCCGTCATGATCGACATGGGCGTTGCAAGACCAAGCGCACAGGGGCAGGCAATGATAAGGACGGACACCGCGGCGACCAGCGCATAGGCGAGGGCGGGCGATGGCCCGAAAATCGCCCAGCCTATAAACGCCAGAACTGCCACACCGATGACTGCCGGAACGAACCAGCCAGCGACTTTGTCTGCATATTTCTGAATCGGTGCACGCGAACGCTGGGCCGCGGCAACCATGTCGACAATCTGGGCCAGCATCGTATCCGCCCCGACGCGCCGGGCTTCCATCACAAGGCTGCCGGTGCCGTTGATCGTCGCGCCCGTGAGCGTGTCACCTGCGACCTTTTCCACCGGCACAGGCTCGCCCGTAATCATGCTTTCGTCCACAGAGGACCGGCCATCGACGACGAGGCCATCGACTGGCACCTTCTCACCCGGACGGACCCGCAGATGATCGCCCACTGCAACGTCTTCCAGCGCGACGTCCTCTTCGTTTCCGTCAGAGCCGATCCGGGTGGCTGTTTTTGCTGCAAGGTCCAGCAGGGCGCGGATGGCCTTTCCAGTGCCTTCGCGGGCGCGCAGCTCCATCACCTGGCCCAGAAGAACCAGCGTCACGATTACCGCTGCAGCCTCGAAATAGACGCCCACATGCCCCCCTGCATCGCGGAACCCATCGGGGAAGATACCGGGTGCAAGAACCGCAACGACGCTGAAGGTATAGGCAGCGACAACCCCCATCGCGATGAGAGAGAACATGTTGAGATTGCGCGTACGGAAGGAGTTCCACCCCCGCATCAGGAACGGCCAGCCACACCACAGCACGACTGGCGTGCCGAGCGCGAACTCGATCCACATGGCGGTGCGTTCGCCCATTCCTTCGCGCAGCGCGCCAAGCCCGACCAACGGCCCCATGCTCAGCAGCAAAAGCGGTATTGTAAGCACTGCGCCGAGCCAGAAGCGGCGGGTGAAATCGACGAGTTCCGGGTTGGGTCCGATGTCCTCCAGAGAGGCGGATTCCGGTTCCAGTCCCATGCCGCAGATCGGGCAGGAACCAGCATGTGTCTGGCGCACTTGCGGGTGCATCGGACACGTATAGACCGGGCCTCTATATCCGTCCGGCACAAGATCATAGCGCCCGTCATCCGGCGCGTGGTCTGTATTGTGACTGCAGCAATCCCCATGGCTGCCATGGTTATGGCCGTGATGGCCGCGTTCGTGGTCAGTCATCGCTTGGTCCTTTCGAACAGATCGACAAGTTCAGCGAACTTCGTTTCCTGTTCCTGCCTGTCACCGCTTTCGATGGCCTCGGCCACGCAGTGCGATGCGTGGTTTTTAAGCACGGCGCTTTCCGCCTTTCCGAGCGCAGCTTTCACCGCCTGTATCTGGTGCAGGATGTCGATGCAGTAGCGGTCTTCTTCAACCATGCGGCCAATTCCGCGCACTTGCCCCTCGATCCGACGCAGGCGGTTGAGCAGTTGCGATGAATGCGCGGTCATGGTTCAAATCCGTTCTTGAAATACCCTATGGGGGTATATAAAGCTTTCGGCAAGGAGTCGCAACTGTCATGTCTCAATTCGCTTTGTCGCGTCGGAAAATGCTTGCCGGGGCGGGGCTGGCCGCCGGGGCCTTTGCCATGCCGGCATGGGCGCGCGGCGTTCATGGTGGCACGCTGGCGCGCAAGGGCAGCGATGTCTTGTCGGGTGAACATCTGACCATGCGCGTTGCCGATGCCAGCTTTGCGACTGGCCACCGCCGTGGCCCGGCTGTTACTGTAAACGGCACATTACCCGGCCCGCTGGTCCGCCTGCGCGAAGGGCAGAACCTTGTCCTCGATCTCCTCAATGAAAGTGCGATGGAAACATCAATTCACTGGCACGGGATGCTGGTGCCGTTCCTGATGGATGGCGTTCCGGGTGTGACAATGACGGCTGTCGAACCGGGTGAGAGCTTCCGCTATGAATTTCCTGTCCGGCAGGCGGGCACATACTGGTGGCATGCCCATACCTTGCAGGAGCCGATGGGCCATTACGGGCCGATCATCATTGATCCTGCCGATGGTGACCCGCATCAGGTGGATCGCGATTATGTGGTGATGCTGTCCGACTGGTCGCCCATGCATCCCCACGCCATCATGCGGAAGTTGAAAGTGGGCGAAGCGCCTTTCAATTACCAGAAGACCACTGCGACCGACGATTATCCCCTGACAGGTGCAGAACGCCGCATGTGGGCGCGGATGCGGATGATGCCGACCGACATTTCGGATGTATCCGCACCGCTCTATACCTACCTCATCAATGGGCACGGCCCGGAAGACAGGCTGGAATATGCTTTCAATCCGGGGGAGCGTATCCGGCTGCGATTTATCAACGGATCGGCGATGACGTTCTTCAATGTGCGCATCCCCGGCCTGCCAATGACAGTTATCGCGGCTGACGGGCAGGATGTGCGCCCGGTTGAAGTTTTTTTTTTT
>JAGREQ010000229.1 GCA_020446465.1 Novosphingobium sp.
GCCGTAATTTCCAACTGTGATATTCACATTGCCACCCAAATCGCGCTCAGGGTCGTTTGAAATCAGGTTAATGGCGCCGCCAGTGGCATTACGCCCATAAAGCGCACCTTGCGGGCCGCGAAGAACCTCGACGCGTTGAACGTCGAAGAACGACGAAAATTGCTGGCTCGGACGTCCGACAAAAACGCCATCGACATAGAAGGCCACGCTGGAATCCGCCCCCGATGCAAACGATTGCAGGCCGATACCACGAATGAAAATGCGATTGACGCCGTTAGTCTGCCCAGACCGGATACCCGGCGCAACAAACTGAAGATCTGAAAGATTTGAGACCTGCTTGTCCTGCAGCATTTCCTCGTTCAGTGCGGTGAGAGACAACGGCGTATCAAGCGCCGTCTGTTCGCGCCGCTGGGCTGTCACGATGATATCGCCCGACACAGCGGTACTTGCTGCCTCCGGTCGGTCAGCTTCTTGAGCCTGCGCCGATGTCATCGCCACAGAAAACGCCAGCGGAGCCATTGCGACGCCCACTGCAAGTTGCACCATGCACTTGTCCATAAATTTTCTATTCATTAAAACCTCCCACTTATTAAATACAATTGACCCGAATTTTTAATTAATTAAATTAATACATTTATTTCTTTATTACTCACCATTTCAGATAATACATGCTTTTGTATTTTCCCTGATGGCGTTAAAGGCCAGTTTTCTATGAAAAACCAGCAACTAGGAACTTTTTGAGACGACATTCTCTCCTTGCAGTATTTCACCAGTTCTTCGGATGATGGAATATCATCGGGATTACTCGCCGAAATCACGGCAGCAACGACTTCACCCCATTTCTCATCCGGCAGTCCGATCACCGCGACCTGATCTACCTTGGGATGGACGAACAGGATGTCCTCCATTTCCTTGGGGTAGAGATTCATTCCCGCACGAATGATCATCTCTTTCAGGCGGCCGGTAATTTTGACGTAACCACGCGAATCCATGGTGCCCAGATCGCCAGTGCGGAGCCAGCCGTCGGACAGGAGCGTCTCGGCAGTCTTGTCAGGCATTTGGTAGTATCCAGACATTGTCTGGAACCCACGCACCCAAATTTCACCTACGGTATCAACCGGCTGTGTCTCGAGCGTCCCCGGATCGACGATGCACACCTCAACTTGCGGCAACGGTTGGCCAACAGTATCGCACTGATCTTCAAGCGCGTCGTCAGGCGCAGTGAGGCATATCGGTCCGTTGGATTCGGTCTGGCCGAAAATAATGTTGACGGTGCAGCCGATTTTCTCGTGAACATCCCTCACCATTGCGGCGGGGACATTCGCAGCACCGGTGAAAATTATGTTCCAGTCGGAAACAACGCGCCGCGGCAGGTCTGGATGGTTGAGAATACCCAGGATCATGGTCGGAACGATCAGCGTGGCATTACCGCGCTCGCTCTCGAACAATTCCAGCATCAGACCCGCATCCCAATGCGGCATCAGCACAAATGTTCCGCGATAGGCGATACAACTGAACTCGGCCATTGCAGCACCAGCGATATGGAACATCGGCATGGCGTTGATGTGCACGTCGCCATCCTTGAAGCCAGCGCGACGCGCGATGCTGCGCGATGTATTCAGCACGCCCTTGTGATGCAGCAGCGCGCCTTTTGGATGACCAGTCGTGCCGGAGGTATACTGGACCTGAAGCGGATCAAGCGGCCCGATTTCGGGCAGTTCAATCGTATTGTCCGCCGTTTCTATCAAGCTCCAGATATTGGCGACACGTTCGACGAACTGGAGATTGCTGCAACCTTGTGTCGCGGCTTCCGCCACAACCGGGGCGAGATCCCGATCCCGGAAGCTGTCGTCATGGAAAATACCGGCGGCTTCACTGTTTGACAGGATGTAGTTCAGTTCGCGCGGAGTGTAGGCAGGGTTGACAGGAACAACCAATATCCCGGCGAGGCTGGTTGCCTGCTGCAAGAACACCCATTCTGGCGAATTTGTGCCGTAAACAACAAGCCGGTCACCACGCTTGAACCTGCTCAACAGCGCCCGCGCGAGTTGCTCCGATATCTCCAGCAGCTCACGATAGTTCCACCGGCGCCGAGCCGAAGGATCCGCAACGCCTTCTACCAGCGCCGTTCGATCAGGCACTGTCTCTGCTGCGTGACGCAACAAACCACCCAATGTGATATCGGGAATATCCAGCGAATAGTCCGCCGGCCAATGCGCAAAATCTGGCAGGCCGCGCTGCTCCTGATTGCTTGCCAGATGAGCCTGTCCGCTCATTTTATTCCCCCTGGCCCGCGCTTGAGCACTTCGGGCATCCTGGAACGGTGAAAGCCCTCGAACGGCTTGTTCCGGTCGCTTTCTTCCAGCGTCCAGGTCTGGCGAGCGTTGGGCGCACCCCCGTCAACACGGATGCACGATCCGGTGGTGTAGGCCGCAGCAGGCGACAGCAGGTAAACGATCGCCGCTGCGACCTCGGCTTCTGTTCCGAAACGCTGCTGCGGCACGCGGCGTGTATATTCAAACAGCTTGTATTGAATCTCCGGCGGGTAAGTGTCGAACCCGCTCGAAGCGATCCCGCCAGGCGCGACAGCATTGACCCGGACACCATTTGCCGCCCATTCGCAGGCTGCGCTCTCGGTCAAAGTCCACATACCGCCACGCGCCGCGCCTGAATGAGCAAAATCAGGCCAGCCGTTCCAGATATCTGCAATCATGTTGACGATGGCGCCGCCGTTATCCGCCATCCAGCGGTTGAAAACTTCGCGCATGAAAATGAAACCGCCGGTAAGGTTATTGCGGACGACAGCCTCGAAACCCTTGGTTGAAATCGTTCTCAGCGCGGTGCGATATTGGCCGCCAGCGTTATTGACGAGACCATCGATCCGGCCTGATTTTTCCAGCACCTGATCGATTGCACCGATCACGCTTTCCTCGTCGCGGATGTCACAGGCGATGCAAGTGACATCGCCGCCATCTTCGCGAATTTCACTCGCAACATTTTCCAGCTTCTCAAGCGTGCGCCCAAGGATCACCACATCAGCGCCGAGCGAGACCAGCTCGTGCGCCAGACACCGGCCGATGCCACTGCCTCCGCCAGTGACCATGATTGTCTGGCCCTTGAAAAGATCTGGTTTGAATACGGAATTGTACGACATGTTCGATCAGTCCCAGTTTTCGATCGCGTGAAGTCCCGCACGGGCGTACGCTCTGGCGAAACGGTGTGCCTCGGCGGCAGCGGAAGGGTCGGGCACAGCACCTGCTTCAGCGCGCACGGCAACGCCGGAAACCCCTACGGCTGCGCGGTACATCGCAAAGGCGATATGAAAGGCGGCAAGCGGCGGGATGTCTGGCGCTGCGGCATGATAAGCGGCTACGAAGTCGCGCGCGGATGGAATACCCATTGCGGCAATATCCAGCCCGGCAAGCCCGCCGTTCTCGTCTGGCGCAAGAAGCCAGCCTTGCAGACAGAACCCCAGATCGGCGAGCGGATGGCCAATGGTTGCCAGTTCCCAGTCAAAAACGCCCGATACCGATCCGTCCAGGCGGAACATCACGTTGGCGACGCGAAAATCCCCATGCGCGATAGTGGCGCAGCCATCGTCGGCAGGCATGTGCGCGACCAGCCAGTTTTGCAGCCGGTCGACATCGGAATTGCCGGTGATGCCGAACTGACCCCATTGCTTCGACCAGCCACCAAGCTGCCGTTCAAAATAGTTGCCGGGCTTGCCGAAATTCTCCAGCCCCGCGCCGCGCCAGTCGAACCGGTGGATGGCAGCAAGGGTTTCGGCCATACTGGCAAAGGCACGGCCTTTCACGTCCGCTGGCAGGCACGGCAACGCGTAATCGTGCGTTACCACGCCTTCCAGACGCTCCATCAGATAGAAGGGAGTGCCAACGATGGTTTCGTCATCACAAAATAGCACGGGTGCAGGAACGGGAACGTCCGACCCTGACAGAGCCTCCAGCAGGCGATATTCCCGATCAATCCTGTGCGCCGCAGCGGAAAGCTGGACCGGCGGCTTTTTGCGCAGAACCAGACGCCGATCTCCGGCTGTCAGGAAAAAAGTCGGGTTGGACATCCCGCCCGCTGCCGGTTCGAGCTTTATCGGCCCGGCAAAATCAGGCAGGCGCGCACGCAGGAAATTATCGAGTGCCGCAACATCGAACCCG
>JAGREQ010000230.1 GCA_020446465.1 Novosphingobium sp.
CTTCATTGGCGGCGTTGAGCACAGCAGGCGCTGCACCGCCGGCCTGTGCGGCTTCACGCGCCAGGCGCGTTGCAGGAAAGCGCACTTCATCCGGGTGTTCAAAGGTAAGCTGGCCAAGCGCGGGCAAATCGAGCGGCTCGCATGGCGTCGCCATACGCCCCGGCCATGCCATGCACGAGGCAATCGGCACGCGCATATCCGATGGCCCAAGCTGGGCCAGCGTGGAACCATCAACAAACTCGACCATCGAATGAACCACCGATTGCGGGTGAATCACGATCCTGATCTTGTCGAGGTCGACCGGGAACAAGTGATGCGCCTCGATCAGTTCCAGCCCCTTGTTCATCATCGACGCGGAATCGACGCTGATCTTCGCGCCCATATCCCAGTTAGGGTGGCGGACAGCCTCAGCCGGTGTCGCCTGGGCCAGTTGCCCCGCAGTCCATTCCCTGAACGGTCCACCACTTGCCGTCAGTGTAATAGTTCGCACACGCTTTAAACTGTTGCCAGCAAGACATTGGAAAATAGCATTATGCTCAGAATCCATCGGCAACAATGTGGCGCCATGCCGTGCGACTGCCGCCATCATCACATCGCCAGCGGAAACAAGTGCTTCCTTGTTGGCAAGGGCAACCGTCCCGCCCTGCTCGATAGCTGCCATGGTCGGCGGCAAGCCAGCACAGCCGACAATCGCCGCAACCAAAAGATCGCTGGGCTGCACTGCTGCTTCGCAAAGCGCCACCGCGCCACCGATGGCAGTGACGCCGGTCCCCGCGAGCAAGTCGCGCAAGGCGGGCAGATGCGCCTCGTCTGCTATTGCGGCCACTTTCGCATCAAACTCGATTGCGAGCCGCGCAAGTTCCTCGACATTGGCGTTCGCAGTCAGTGCAACAACGCGCCAGGCATCACGGTTACGCCGGACAAGATCCAGCGTGGAAGCTCCAATGGACCCCGTTGCGCCAAGAATGGAGATTGATCGAACTGTCATCCAAGCCCCAACAACACCGCGCCAGCCGTCAACATACCACCGACGAACAGGACCGCCAGTAGCCCGTCCACCCGGTCAAACAGACCACCATGGCCGGGAATAAGCTGGCTCGAATCCTTTACCCCGGCGCGACGCTTCATCCAGCTTTCAAAGAAATCGCCGGCCTGCGCGATAATCGCGATGAAAAATCCAAATGTCGGCGCCTCACGCCAATAGGGCTGCGGTCTCACCCCATAAAAGCCAAAATCGCCCGTCGAACCTGACTGCAAATGGGCCGCCAGAGCCATAACTGCCGCGATGGCAAGCGTTGCCCCCACAATGCCGCCACCTAGCCCGGCCCACGTCTTTGACGGGCTTATCTTAGGGGCAATTTTTGGTCCGCCGATGGTCCGCCCGGCAAAATAGGCACCGATATCAGTCGCCACGACAGCCAGAACAATGGCAAGGATGGGGGTGAGTGGGAATTGCGGGCCGCGCAGGGCCAACAGCATCGCTGCGGCAAAACCGATGTAGATGATCCCGCCCACGTTCCACGCCATACGCTGCATGATGGAGGCGCCAAACCCGTCCACCAGCCTGCGCCATTCCCACAGAACGCCTGCCGCCACCAGCCCCACGAACACTATCCAGGCCCAGCCGCCCAGCCACAGCGCGGCCCCTGCCACGCCGACCATGACAATGGCAGACAGCGTCCGCACGCCCAGATCGGACTTCTTCGCAGGTTCACCGCCCGCCAAAGCGCCGCTCCCTTCCCGAAAACTCGGCCAGCGCCTGTTTCAAGTGATCGACCGTGAAATCCGGCCAGAGCACATCGGTAAAATAGAGTTCAGCGTATGACGCCTGCCACAACAGGAAGTTGGACAAGCGCACTTCGCCTGACGTGCGGATCAACAGGTCAAGCGGCGGCAAATCGGCGGTTTCCAGCCCTGCTGCAATCGTTTCGACTGTCACTTCGCCCTTCGCGGCTGCGGCAGCGGCGGCTTTCGCAATTTCCTGTTGTGACCCGTAATTGAGAGCCACCACAAGCGTACCCTGCGTTCCGGAAGCACTGCGCGCCTGTGCATCCTGTATCATTGTGACAAGATCGGCTGGAAAAATACTGAAATCGCCAATTATTTTCAGCTTCAGGCCGCGCTCCACAATCTCATCCAGATCGCGCGCAATGAAAATACGCAGCAAACCCATAAGGTCCGAGACTTCATCTTCGGAGCGTTTCCAGTTCTCAGATGAAAATGCGTAAAGCGTCAGAACTTCGATGCCGGTATCGTCAAGACTGCGCAGCAAGCCCCGCACCGCCTCCACGCCCCGTTTATGGCCGACGCTGCGGGGAAGCAGCCGTCGCTTCGCCCAACGGCCATTGCCGTCCATAATGATTGCAACATGGCGGGCAGAGGTCATGATCAGGTCCAAAGGCCAGCCAGCGCGAAAGTCCTGATCACTGGCTCAGGATTTCCTTTTCCTTCTGCGCGGCGGCTTCATCAGCGTTCTTGATATATTGATCGGTCAGCTTCTGGACTTCATCTTCCATCCGCTTGCGCTCGTCCTCGCTGATTTCTTTCTTCTTTTCGTCCGTCTTCAGGCTTTCCATACCGTCACGCCGCACATTACGAATGGCGATACGCGCCTTTTCCGCATATTGGCCAGCCAGTTTCGCCAGTTCCTTGCGGCGTTCCTCGGTAAGGTCGGGAATAGGCAGGCGGATCGTCTGCCCGTCAGTCATCGGGTTCAGGCCAAGCCCTGCCCTGGCGATGCTTTTTTCGACCGGCGTGAGGTTGGACTTGTCCCACACCTGAACCGACAACATGCGCGGCTCCGGCGCTGAAACGGTCGCCACCTGATTAAGCGGCATCATCGCGCCATATACTTCCACTTGCACGGGATCGAGCAAGGTCACGTTCGCACGCCCCGTCCGCAACCCGCCAAGGTCACTTTTCAGCGATTCGACCGCTCCATTCATGCGGCGTTCGATATCGGCTTTGTCATAGCTGGCCATTGATCAGGCTCCTTTCTCAACGATCGTCTGCACACCCTTCCCGCCGAGCACTTTTGCAAGGTTGCCCTTTTCGCGGATGGAAAACACGACGATCGGTATATCGTTATCACGGCACAGCGCCACAGCTGATGCATCCATCACCTTGAGATTTTTTGCTAAAACCGTTCCATAATCAACTGTTTCAAAACGAATTGCATCAGGGTTTGATTTAGGATCACTATCATAGACCCCATCGACGCTGGTGCCCTTGAACAAGGCATCGCACTTCATTTCAGCCGCCCGCAATGCCGCGCCGGAATCGGTTGTGAAATAGGGTGCGCCAACACCGGCGGCAAAAATCACGATCCGTCCTTTTTCAAGGTGCCGTTCCGCACGGCGACGAATGACCGGTTCGCACACCTTGTCCATCTCGATAGCCGATTGCACGCGCGTCGGCACCCCGATCTGTTCCAGCGCATTCTGCATGGCAAGCGCGTTCATCACTGTCGCCAGCATACCCATGTAGTCAGCCTGGGCACGGTCCATGCCCTTGGCTGCCCCGGCCATGCCGCGAAAGATATTGCCGCCGCCAATGACAAGGCAGATTTCAAGCCCGGTATCGCGCGCAGCCTTGACCTCTTCAGCCAGTTTGTCGACAAATGCAGTGTCTATCCCGAACTGCTGATCACCCATGAGCACTTCACCCGACAGCTTCAGCAGAATACGCTTTGTGTTGGGCAGCAACATGGAGTGAATATCTCTCGCTATCGGTGGATCGCGGCCCTTATAGTGGCAGGTGCGCGCCTGCCAAGGGCTGATGACCAGGGCTGGAAAACTTGCACGCCCCGGCCAAAGGAAAAGGCCCCGCCCTGCCCATGCAGCGCGAGGCCCCATCTTTTTTAGGAATGCAGCTTGTCAGCCGCCAACAGCAGCGGCGACTTCAGCAGCAAAGTCGCTCTCTTCCTTCTCGATGCCTTCACCGAGCTGGAAGCGGACGTAATCCTTCAGGACGATCTTGGTGCCGGCTTCCTTGCCTGCCTGATCGACAACCTGCTGAACCGGGGTCTTGTTGTCCATCACGAACACCTGGCTAAGCAGCGCGTTTTCCTTGGCGAACTTG
>JAGREQ010000231.1 GCA_020446465.1 Novosphingobium sp.
TGTGCGCTGGCCTTGCCGATGATAAACTGGATGTCGTCAACCAGCAGGAGATCAAAACCGCGCAGGCGTGCCTTGAACTCGATGGTCTGGTTCTGGCGGAGAGCCTGGACAAACTCGACCATGAAGCGCTCTGCCGAACAATAGAAAATGCGCGCGCGGGAATGGTCCGCCAGATAGGCGTGCCCGATCGCGTGCAGCAAGTGCGTCTTGCCCTGTCCGGTTGCGGCCTTGAGATAGAGTGGGGAAAACTGCGGCGCTTCCTGCTTGGACATACGCTCAGCCGCGTTGAAGGCGAGCACGTTGGATTTGCCGGTGACGAAAGTCTTGAAGGTCAGCGACGGGTCAAGCCCGATAGACGATGTAAAACCTTCGCGACCGATCGTGTCAGCCGAAACGGAAAATCCGCCGGAGCCATTGAAGTCATTGGCCGGATTCCGGCTGCGATCCATCTGGCTGTCACCGCGCAGGCGCAGATCGTGAATCTGCCGGCGGCCAGGATGGACGGAGATACGGACATGGCGGACTTCGGACCGGGCAATTTTCCAGGCCAGCGACAGGCGGTCGGCAAAACGGTCCGCAACCCAGTTGGCTGAAAATTCGGTGGGCAGGAACAGATCAAGCGTGCCCGTTTCCTCGCAAAAAGTGCCGACCTGAATCGGCTTGATCCATTGCGTGAAAAGCTGGTGTCCGAGATCCTTGCGCAAGCCCTGGCTGATATCGGCCCAGTCGGCAGCAAGGTTTACGGCGTCCTGATCTTCCAATTCATCCCCCTGTCCAACTTTGCGCTTGCCCGACGGTGTCCGGTTTCCATTGGAGCCTGCTTTTACGATCACTTGCTTCAACCCCCCATGCAACTGCCCTGGCCGCATCGACCGACCGCCAGATGTCAAAACATCCGCCTGTCGCAACCCATCCCGACGCAAGGCAGAAATCCGACTGCTCAACCGAACCAGAATGAAGACATAGCTTCGCCGTTACGCGTTTCATCACTGAAACGAATTTCAAAGCCTGCCACCCGGTACTGTAAACGCCGCTGCCAATCGGCAGTGGCGCTGAGACGCTTTTATGAAGCAGTGACGCGTCGGGGCAAGGCCTGCGAACCTAAAAAAACTGAAATAATTCGGTTGACTCTTCGCAAGGCCAGAGACTGCGTATAACTATCTGAAAAATAGCAATTTTGTGACATTAAGGATGCGAATCGTTGTTATTCCGCAGGTTACGGTTTGAAGACAGTTGTGTGTCTCGCAGGCACGGAATATTTCATTCGCAGACGCACAAAAGGCCGATGCCACTGGCACCGGCCTTGTTCTCGTTCGGTTCCTGCCCGGTGAACGGGCAGAACGAATCAGAGTGCAGCGACTCGCTTGCTGAGGCGCGACATCTTGCGCGCGACAGTGTTCTTGTGGAGGACGCCGCGCGCAACACCGCGCGCCATTTCCGGCTGGGCAGCCTTGAGCGCTTCGGCAGCAGCCGTCTTGTCACCGCCTTCGATGGCGCTTTCGACCTTTTTCACGAAGCTGCGGATGCGGCTCATGCGGGCGCCATTGATTTCCGCGCGACGGTCGTTGCGGCGGATGCGCTTGCGGGCTTGCGGCGTATTGGCCATGTCTGTCCTTTGCTTGCGCTACCACAGTGCGGCAGCGCCAATTCCTGTCGAAAAATCCATCTGAAAATGCACGGTGCGGACAAGCCGCCCCTGCATTGAAGCGCGGCCCTTAGCGATGACAGGCCGAATCGTCAACAAGAGTTGCGCGCCGGTAGTGTCCGTTCCTATCGCTGGCACTTGCGGCAATACCACGTGCTGCGCCCGCCTTGCGCGAAACGCTCGATCGTGCCGCCACAGGTGCATTGGGCTCCTTCGCGGCCATAGACGCGCCAGTCATTGGCGAAATAGCCAAGCTCGCCGTCGGGCTGCGCATAGTCCCGGATTGTTGATCCGCCCGCCGCTATTGCCTCTGCCAGCACGGCTTTTATTTCTGGCACAAGCCGCGCGATGGCTGCGCGCCCGACCTTTCCGCCGGCCTTGCGCGGGTTGATGCGCGCCCGGTTGAGCGCTTCGCAGACATAGATATTGCCAAGCCCGGCGATGATCCGCTGGTCGAGCAGCAAGAGTTTTACCGCCGAACCGCGCCCCGCAAGCACTTCTCCCAGATAGGCGGCTGTGAGTTCTGGCCCCAGCGGCTCCGGTCCCATCGCGGCAAATGTGGGCCATGCGTCCAGCATGTCGGTATCCACAAGATCGACAGACCCGAAGCGGCGCGGATCATTGAGCGCAAGCACATGTCCTCCGCCCGTATGCACAACAAGATGATCATGCTTGTCCGCGCTGGCAGGGTCGATTCGCCAGCGTCCGCTCATCCCCAGGTGGAACACAACGGTGCGGCTGCGGTCGGTATGGATAAGGCCATACTTCGCACGGCGGCCAAGCGCCGTAACCCGCGCTCCCGTCAGTGCCTGGACAAGATCGGGCGGGAAGGGGCGGCGCAGGTCTGCCCGGTTGAGCGCGATTCGTTCCAGTCGTTCGCCTTCCAGCACGCGGGCAAGGCCGCGAACCGTGGTTTCAACTTCGGGAAGTTCAGGCATGGCAGATTCGTATCTTCATCAAGGAGCAGGCACCTCTGGAGAGGGTTCTGGCGGCAGAACTCTCTAACACCCTTTGCCCCGCGGGCAATTCCTCCTAAAGCCGCGCGCATGAGTGAACGTGTATCCTTCGGTTATGAAGACATAAGCGCTGATGAAAAGACCGAGCGCGTGGGCGCAGTCTTTTCCAGTGTTGCCCGCAAATATGATGTGATGAACGATGCCATGTCGGGCGGGATGCATCGTTTGTGGAAGGATCGCTTCGTTCGCCGCGTGAAGCCGCAACTGGGTGAAGCCATTCTGGATATGGCCGGCGGCACGGGCGACATTGCGTTTCGTATGGCTGCGCGGGGCGCAGATGTGACTGTCTGCGACATCAATCAGGATATGCTGGACGTCGGTGTTGAACGGGCGATGGAGCGCGGGATTGATGGCCTCGGCTGGTCTTGTCAAAACGCTGAGGAATTGACGTTCCCGGCGCGTTTTTTCGATGGCTATACGATTGCATTCGGCATCAGGAACGTCACCCGGATCGATAGCGCGCTGGCAGAGGCATACCGCGTGCTGCGCCATGGCGGGCGGTTCTTTTGCCTCGAGTTTTCAACGACCCAATGGCCGGGCTTCAAAGAGGCCTATGATCTCTATTCGCACCGTCTCGTGCCGAAAATCGGTCAGGCAATTGCCGGCGATGCCGATAGCTACCGTTACCTGATCGAATCGATTCGCCGGTTTCCGCCGATGCCGGAGTTTGAACAGATGATCCGCGATGCCGGGTTCGTGCAAACCAGGGTGGAACCGATCCTGGGTGGGCTGGTGGCGATCCATTCAGGCTGGAAGATATAGGCGTGACGCGGCCTGCAACGCATATCTGGCGGCTGCTGAAATGGGGGCGCACACTGGCGCGCCATCGCGCGCTTGTGGGAATAGAAAACGATCCCAACACGCCGCTTCCGGTAAAGCGGCTGGTCCGGCTGGCGCGGTGGTCCACCTTCACAGGCAAAACCGGCACACCGGACTATGCGACGGCCTTCCAGCAGATTGGCCCTGCGGCGATCAAGCTGGGGCAGACGCTGGCAACGCGGCCCGATCTTGTTGGCGATGATGTGGCAAACAACCTGCTCAGTTTGCAGGACAGTTTGCCGCCCGTGCCATTTTCAGCAATCCGTCATGAAATTGAACGCAGCTTTGCAGCGCCGCTGGAAAGCCTGTATGCGTCCATAGATCCGGAGCCTGTCGGTTCAGCCTCCATCGCGCAAGTTCACAAGGCCGTGACGACAGAAGGGCGCGAAGTGGCCGTGAAAGTGCTGCGCCCTGCCATTCGTGAAAAGTTTGCGTCCGACATTGCCACTTACGAATGGGCCGCCGCCCACGTCGAGGCACTGGGCGGGGAAGCGGCACGCCTTCGTCCCCGGCAGACGATGGCCAATTTCCGGCGCTGGACGAACCGGGAACTGGATTTGC
>JAGREQ010000232.1 GCA_020446465.1 Novosphingobium sp.
GGATCGGCGTTGGGCGAAACCTCAACCAGATTGAGGCCGACGTCGGCCGCCTGGTCAATCGCTTCTTGCGTGTACATTACGCCAAGATTCTCGCCATTTTCGTCAATGACGCGGACCTTGTCGGCCTGAATGAAATTGTCGTAGCGCGGCCCGCTCTTGACGGGGGGCTGAAGTGAGCGCCGTGGTGGACGAGCTATAGTATTGTCTCCTGTCGGTTGGTTATCGTGCGCGCGTAATAGAGTGAAATGCGCCAGAGCGAAAGGGGGCAGAATCAGGGTTCTGACCCAGAGGCCCGTGCATCATTGCCCTGTTCGACCAGACATCGTTACTGTCTTGCGAACGAAGAGGGAACTATTGCCGCTTCTTGCCCAACGCCCGCGCAAATGGCAAGCGACAGTCTATACTCTTGCTGGCTGTCAGACAGGCTGGCGCGAAAACAGGACAAAACCATGGCAGACTGGACCGAACAAACAGAGCAGGCCCGCGGCTGGTTCGAGGATTTGCGAGACCGGATCTGTGCCGAGTTCGAGGCGATCGAGCGCGAGGCGGGCAGCGATGCCGTGTTTGAGCGGACGGCGTGGCAGCGTGAAGAGGAAGGAAACGCCAATCCGGGCGGGGGTGTGCGCTCTGTCATGAAAGGCAAGGTATTTGAAAAAGTGGGGGTCAATGTCTCCACAGTTCATGGGCAGTTTGCGCCCGAATTTGCAGCTACGATCAACGGGGCTGATGCGGATAATCCGCATTTTTCGGCCACGGGAATCAGCCTTGTCGCGCACATGGCCAATCCGCATGTGCCCGCTGTCCACATGAACACGCGTTTCCTGACAACACGATCAGCCTGGTTTGGCGGTGGTGCCGATCTCAACCCGCCTATTCCCTATGAAGAGGATACGCAGGCTTTCCACGCAGAGTTTCGCGCCGCCTGCGCCCGGCATAACCCGACGTATTACGAACGTTTCAGCAAGTGGGCGGATGAGTATTTTTTCATCCCACACCGGGGCGTTTCGCGCGGGGTAGGGGGGATTTTCTACGATCACCTCGAATGCGCGGACGAATCTGAGTGGGAACGCAATTTTGCTTTTACCCGCGATGTGGGGGAGGCCTTTCTAGCGGCATTTCCGCCGATCGTCAGGCGCCGCATGGGCAGCCAGTGGACCGAAGCGGACAAGCGCCAGCAGCTTGAATGGCGAGGGCGTTATGCAGAGTTCAACCTCGTTTATGACCGTGGCACATTGTTTGGCCTCAAGACCGGCGGCAACATCGACGCAATCCTGATGAGCCTGCCACCTGAAGCCGTTTGGGAATAAGTATCAATCGGTGCGCCTGGGTTAGCGATTTTGCGTTGCAATATGATGGTCTTTGCCTCCATCTAGTGTGAATGCTGCGCCAGTACGAACTTGTCGAACGTGTAAAGGAATATGCGCCCGAGGCTGACGAGGCGCTGTTGAATCGCGCTTACGTCTATACTGTGCAGAAACACGGCTCGCAAAAGCGCGCGAGCGGAGACCCTTATTTCTCCCATCCCGTAGAAGTGGCAGGCCTGATGACCGAGCTGAAGCTCGATCAGCAGACAATCATCACTGCGCTTTTGCATGATACCGTGGAAGACACGCTCGCCACAATCGACGATGTCGAAAGGAACTTTGGCAAGGATGTCGCACGGCTGGTTGATGGCGTCACCAAACTATCCAAGATCGAAACGCTGACGGAAAACGAACGCGCGGCTGAAAACCTGCGCAAGTTTTTCCTCGCCATGAGCGAGGATTTGCGCGTGCTGCTGGTGAAGCTGGCGGACCGGCTTCACAACATGCGCACGCTGCATTTCATCAAGTCGCCGGACAAGCGCCAGCGCATCGCGCGTGAGACGATGGATATCTATGCCCCGCTCGCAGAACGGGTGGGGATGTATGAATACATGCGCGAAATGCAGTTGCTGGCATTCGAGCAACTGGAACCGGAAGCCTACGCCACGATTACCGGGCGGCTGGCGCAGATCCGCAGCCAGGATGGCGGACAGGTTGATGCGCTTGCCTTCGCCATAAAACAGGCCCTGGCAGAAGCCGGGCTGAATGTCGAAGTGTCGGGCCGGGAAAAGCACCCCTATTCGATCTGGAAGAAAATGGCCGAGCGCCACGTGAGTTTCGAACAGATCACCGATATCATGGCCTTCCGCGTCATTTGCGAAAGCGTGAACGATTGTTACCGCGCGCTGGGCATCCTGCATACCACCTGGCAAATGATTCCGGGCCGCTTCAAGGACTATATCTCTACGCCCAAGAGTAACGGTTATCGCTCGCTCCATACTGCGCTGATCTATGAAAACTCGATGCGGATGGAAGTGCAGCTTCGCACGCGGGATATGCACAATACCAATGAGTTCGGGCTGGCCGCGCACTGGGCTTACAAACAAGGTGGCGCGCGGCCTGACGGGCAGGTCGGCTGGTTGCGCGATCTGATCGAGATTGTCGATGCAAGCCACGATGCCGAAGAGCTTCTCGAACACACCAAACTTGCAATCTATCAGGATCGCATTTTCGCCTTTACGCCCAAAGGGGCGCTGTTCCAGTTGCCCAAGGGCGCGACGCCGGTTGATTTTGCCTTTGCCGTCCACACTGATCTGGGGGCACAGGCGGTGGGGGCCAAGATCAACGGGCGGCACATGCCCTTGCGAACGGTGCTCAACAACGGCGACGTGGTTGAAATCATCAAGAACGAAAATGCCGCGCCCCAGCTTTCCTGGCTTGGTTTTGTGGTTACGGGCAAGGCGCGCGCGGCCATTCGCCGTGCAGTGAGAGCCAAGGAGCGCGCGGAAATCGTCGTCATCGGGCGCAAACTGTTCGAGGAGATCAGCGAACGCCTGCCGAGCAAAATTGGCAAGAAGGCGCGCATGGCGGCGCTGGACCGGCTGGGGATGGAGCGGGAAGACGATCTGATGGTTGCCATCGGCACGGCCAAACTCTCCGACCGTGAAGTCATGGAAGCGCTGGTTCCGGGCAGCACGACCGAACTTTCAGAACCGGATGCCTGGCCAAAGCAGGAAAGGGCGATCTCCATCAAGGGGTTGACGCCGGGAATGGCGTTCCAGCTTGCGGATTGTTGCCACCCTGTGCCGGGCGATCGCATCGTTGGATTGCGCCGGCCCGGCAAGGGGGTGGAAGTTCATGCCATCGACTGTCTTGATCTTGCCGACGGTGTGGATGCTGACTGGCTTGATCTGTCGTGGGGCCAGCATTCGCATGGAGCAATCGCGCGGCTCAGGGTCGTGCTTTATCACAGGCCCGGCACTCTGGCGGAAATGGCGACGATTTTTGCGCGTAATCACGCCAACGTGGTCAATCTCGTTCTGGCCGAGCATGATGACCCGTTCCATACTTATGATGTCGATCTGGACGTGCAGGATCTTGTCCATGTCGCCCGCATCGTAAGCGCACTGCGGGCCAGCGATTCGGTTGCCAATGCTGAACGCATCTGACGCCTGACCTCGCTAAAGTAGCTCCAGTTCGGCTTGGACAGTATCGCCTTCGGCAAGGTCTTCTGCCCTGCGGATGACCCGCTTTACCGGCAGAATCCAGCCACCCCGCTCCTTGCTGGGGAAAACGGAAGTGCGCCAGGTGCTTGATCCGATCGTCACATTGACCCTGACCGAGCCAAATCCGCGGGCCGCACCTGTTTCCAGCTTGTGCATCAGGGCATGAGTAGCGATAGCCTCTGCTTCTTCGCCCGTGACAGTCAGGAAATGCCATGTGCCATTTTGTGCGCCTGTCCAGCGCCATAGCCGTGCGGAGAAGGTGACGCGCTCGTTCATTATGGCCTGTTACCGTCCCGATTGCGGGCATGGCAACTCGGACGAGTCAGGATTTGATATAGCGATGAAAAAACGATGCGCGTGATGGCTTGCACATCTGCGACCCTGCCGCTAGGAGCGCTGGCTCCCGACGGGTTTGCGGAGCGGTGGCCGAGTGGTCGAAGGCGCACGCCTGGAAAGTGTGTATACGGTAACCCCGTATCGAGGGTTCGAATCCCTCCGTCTCC
>JAGREQ010000233.1 GCA_020446465.1 Novosphingobium sp.
TTTGATGATGGATCCCACGCCAACATAGTTCAGTGTCTGGTAGTTTTTGTAATCGTAATAGTACCCGGAAAGGCTCACGCTAATATACGGACTGCCAAAATCGGTCTTGACACCGCCCTCATAGGCATAAATCGTTTCTTGTTTGTATGGGTACTCCTCAAGGGCGTACCCTGACGATATGAACCCATGATTGAACCCAGGTGCCTTTGTGCCCCGGCTCGCCTTGATGTAGACCAGTGTGCCGTCAACGGGCTTGTAATCAAGCTCAATCATGGCGTTCCATGAGGACTTGCTGATCTTGTTCAGGCCACCGGCATTGGCATCATTGAAATAATCCTCAGCGACCGCAACGCCCTTTTCGATTTCCTCTGTTTCGTACGTATAGGTTGGAAAGGGATTGTCGGGATCGGCCCCTTCAGGCGGCAGGTAAACGTTGTAGAACTCGTTGATATGCTTCTTGTCGTGGGCCACGCGCCCACCGACAATGACGGTGAGCTGCGGCGAAATCTCGTATTCGAGATTTGCAAAAGCGGCATAACCTTCGAGATCCTGATCGGCCTTGGCCCAAAGGATGACGCCACCGTTGCCAGCCTCCTGGAACAGCGGGGCCACCTGATTCACATGAACCTTCTGCTTCAGGTAAAAGCCACCAAGCGTAATTCGCGCTGCACCGGTTTCGATGAAGGCCCGCAATTCCTGAGAAAACTGCCAGCTGTTGTTATCGTAGTGGGTTGCACATTCCCGCGCCTGGGAACCATCGCAGTCTTCCACAACGTCGCGCTCGTATTCGTTGTATCCGGTGACGGACGTGATCGTCACATTATCGCTAGCCTCCCAATCCAGCTTGTTGGCTGCGAAGAACGAACTGGCTCCCTTCAACGCGCGGAATTGACCGTTATCGGACTTGAATCCGTCCCGTCCGACGGGGCCATAGCCGAAAGTGTCCACGGCGTCGGGATCATCCACGACGAAGAGCTCCCCATTTGCCGGGTTCTGATCGATGATGTCACGGAAAATGCCCGACGAATGGCCTGAAGCATGGCCATAGGATATCTTAAGGGTATTGGTTACGGTCTCTGTCGGACGCAAGCTCAAGGCACCACGGATCGAAGCGGTTTCGACCTGCCCACCATCGGGCTGATTGCCAGTGATGTGCTTCATGAAACCATCTTTGTTGCTGTAGTGACCCGAGACACGCAATGCGGCTTTGTCGCTGAAGCCGGCGTTCACGAAACCTTCGAAGACATGGAGGTTGCGCGAACCATATTCCGCCGACAGTTGGCCTGTCGTCACGTCAAATTCGGGGTTGGCAGTAATATAGTGAATGACGCCGCCGGTGCTGTTCCGCCCGAACAGGGTGCCCTGTGGACCCCGCAGCACTTCCACGCGCTGCATATCATATAGCGGGAACGAACCCGCGCCAGTTACCACGAGATAGACGTCGTCAAGATAGGTCGCGATCGGTGCCTCAGTGGCATCGTTGTAGTCGTTCTGGGTAACGCCGCGGATAGAGAAGTTGGTGTTCGTGCCTGGACCAAATATCCCGGTGTTTTCCACGTTAGCGGCAAGATTGACGATATCTGTCGAGGAACTGATCTGCTGCGCTTCCAGCTGATCCCCGCTGAGCACAGCCACCGAAATGCCGATATCGTTCAAGTTCTGCTCGCGCTTTTGCGCGGTAACAACGATCTCGCCCAGACCAACGCTCTCATTCGGCTGGGCCGATTGCGCAAAAGCCAGCTGTGGCAACATGACCAGCGAGCCGACCAATGCCGATGAAAGAATGAGTGAATTTCGAGCCATTTCCCTCTCCTCTAGTGATTTTTTCGAATCCGAAGATTCTTGATTAAGCATCTGTTTTTAAATGATATGTCGGGATATCTCTCAGCCTTGCAGCGTCTGAAAGCGCAGCAGCCGCCCCCCTCATATCCTTCCGTCCATTACCCAAGACAGAAGCTAATTTCAAGTCGCAGTTTGATATTTAAGGTGAAGCCAGGTGTCACCGCATGGAGAGGGCCTCCCGCCGACGACCGATGAAACTTGATCACTTTTCAGAGATACGTTTTGCTACCTCAGTTGAGCTAACGCCGGAGGGGGGCTATTCCGTGAGGAGGCGGGCTACAGAGCAGCAGGAGTCGTCAGTGAGCGGACTAAGGGAAAAGGGGAAACGAAATAATATTCGTAAGATTATTTCTGCGGCAGAGACTCTCATTGGATCAAAAAAATCCACGAATTTTACCATGATTGAGCTAGCCAAGTCCGCCAATGTCAGCACATTCACTACTCATAATTTAATAGGAACTAAGTCATCTGTATTGTTTATGCTACTTATAAAGCATTTAGATGATATTAAGATTTTGCCATTGCATGATGGCGCTGATGATTTTGATGTGATAAAGTATTTTTTGAGTTTTGGAGACGCCCCTGTTGATATGTATTTAGCAAATGAAGATTATTATAGGCCACTCATTGGGTATCTTATGGGGGTCAGCACGCCTGGTCTGAGGTCGGAATATATACGAAAAGCTTGGGGGTACTGGATTCATGCGGTATCACTCCTTTCTCAACGTAAATTAATTTTAGATGGTATAAATGATATTGATCTCGTGCGATCAATTTATACGAGCTATGCGGGCACAATGGAGCTTTGGGTGCATGGGGAAGTTTTCTCAGACGGACTTCGATCACAAATTAAATCTAACTTGGTGATATACTTGATGTCTGCAACCGATAAAAAATATAGAGATTTTTTATTAGATGTATTGACCGAATGTAGAGAGAAAATAGAATCTCATACAATTGATGGTATTTAATATATAATGACGTAAAGTCTTTTCGCAAAAATCCCCGGACCCGAGCCGCGTGAGGAACCCAGATCCGGAGAAAGCGTGAATGTTAGGTAGTCAGGTGATCGAGCGGCACCAGATTGCTGTAGGTTCCATCCGGCTCACGACGCCACCAGCCGTTCTCGGAATTGATGCCGGTTTCGGCTTTCAAAACACTGGCGACGTGTCCGTGCTTGAACCCCACGTTGGCGACGGTGCCGATGATTTGGTTCTCCTTGACGATTCCATGCTCGATGCAGGCACGGATCAGGAAGATGGCGCGTTCATGCTTGTTTGCCGTGGAAGCGCAGGCCTCGTTCAGGGCACGCAACTCATCCAGAAGCTTGCTCGCAGCGCGAGTATCCTTCGGAGAGGGCTGAATCGTCCTTCCGGCAACGGAAAGCTTGGCATCGGCGTGAAGTGATAGATTTGTCATTGATATGTCCTGTGTGACCCTGCTGCGTGCAGGGCGAAAAAATAAAGGGGGAAAGGCTCCCGTCACGAACCGGCTCTGGGCTGGCGCATGACGGGAGAGGTAATCAGGCAGCGCCCGGCTGGACGGCTGACGTAAGGTTGAGTCTGGCCGCCCCGGCTTCGACCGCCGCAAGCAGCGTGTCATCGGCAAGGTGCGAGTAGCGCATGGTGGACTGATGATCCGCATGGCCCAGGATGCGGCCCACGGCGTAGAGATCGATTCCCGCGTTGATCATGAACGAAGCAGCGGAATGCCGCAGATCATGGATGCGCAGGCCGGGCAGGAGAGCCTTGTCCCGTGCCGTCTGCCACGGATGCTTGATGCAGGTGTACGGTTTCTTCGTTTCCGGGTTGGGCACCAGCCAAGGACACTTTGCCCAGGTGGGCAGGGCCTTGATCACGTCGATCGCTGCCTGTGACAGGGGAACGTGACGGGCCTTGCCGGTCTTGCTGTCGGGAATGTGCCAGGATTTCCGTTCAAGATTGACGTGCTTCCATTGCGCCTGGAGCAGTTCCGACTTGCGAGCCCCTGTCAGCAGTAGCAGCTTGACGATATGCTTCAGCTGGGTGTTGGCCGAAGCCTCCACCGCCTCCATCAACCGGGCCGCTTCCTTGGGCGTCAGATACCGTTCACGGGCATTGCTGAACTTGCGGCGGGGCACGTCCCGGACGGGATTGATGTCCGCCCCTGGTAGCTTCCACTGCTTCGCCAGCACGAAGGACTTGCCGAA
>JAGREQ010000234.1 GCA_020446465.1 Novosphingobium sp.
CCCCGCCTCGGCCCAACCGGATTCCGGAATGAAGATGCCCGCAGCCAAAAGCCCTGACAACACAAAATCCAGCAGCCAGGTTTCTGCCATTTCCCAGCGGGAACTGGCGGGTTGCCCGCTGCCGGTTGCCGCCTCAACAGCAGCGAGGCCGCTTGCAACTTTCAATGCAAGATAGGCAAGCGCGATGAAGACAAGACCAAGAGGCAACCAGAGCCACCCCCCGACACCTGCTGCAATAAGCATCAGGGCGAAAGCGAGCCAAAGCATCTGAACGCCGGCTTTCGACCGGCGCGCAAGCGATACAGCGAAAGTCGAGAGAAACCAGCCCGCTATTGCATGCCCCGGCGCCCTGCCGGTGCTGGTTGGCACGTGGCGGCGGAGCCAGGTCGCCTCCAGCTTTTCAGCCTGAGCAGGCGATGACAGCAACAGCCAGTCACCATAGGAAAGGACATTTGAGCCGAGCGATACTTCCGGTACGCGCACCTGCAATGCAATGCGGAGCAGCGACGCAGGCACATCGCAATCGGACGGCAAATCGCTCAACCGCTCCACCGCATGACCGGGCATAAGCAAGGCCCCTGCCCAGGCGCTGTTGAGGTCAATGCGTTCGAAACCGGCAGCTATACCTTCCTCGCATGGCAAAGTGAGAACGCAAGGCCCCTTGTCGAGCCGCTGTCGCGCCTTGTCTGAAAGCGGCACGAGACTATCTGCCAGAACGAGAAGTTCGTCATTTGCCTTGATAAGGCCGGACAACGCGCGCGCACCGCTGACCGTGTTGAAACGTGCTCCGGCCGTTTCGCAAATGTGCTGCAATGCAAGCAATGGCTGGTGAAGATAATCCGTCACGAACACGATTCGTTCGCAACCCAGCGCAAGCGCAAGGTCCAGTTGCCGGCGCGCGACGCTGCGGCCTGCAAACTCTATAAAACCGCGATAGCCGCCGCTGCCGCAATCACTGGGTCTGACAATGGATAGGAGGGCGACACGCACCCGCAATGCTCCTGCGCAAATTCAAGCGCGCAATCTAGGCAGGCTGACGCGAACTGCAAGCGGGCGCGTCGTAATTCTGCCCTGTCAATCGCGTGGGAAGTCGTCCAGCATAGCCCTGACGCGGCGCACAACCGTCGGATCATTCGGCGCAAGGCCCTGCGCCTCGTCAGTCAGTGCAATCAGTTCATCCACATGAAAACTGCAAGCAAGTCCGCGCAAGCGCATCAATGCCATGTTCCAGTTTCCGTCGCATCGCGCACGGGACAAAAGATCCACATGATTTTCAAGGCTTTCCCGGAAGGCCGCGCGCAATTCACGGAGCAGCGCCGGGTCATCCCCTGCCGCTGCCGCAAGTGTTGCATCCAAAGACCCATATTCAAAAGCCATAAGCAACGACTTATCCCATCTAGGTTAACGCAGGGTTTCACCCGGCATCGCCCGTGATATAGTCAGCGGGTTATGGGCACGGACAGACACCTTATCGCCGTTGGGCAGACCACCAACAGTCAGACGCAGGGTAGCGAGGCTGAGGCCGAAACCTCTGAATCGACAACCACAATGGACAGCGAATCGTCCACTGGGGAACAAGTGCTCGAACTCGAAGGCTACGAAACGTGGGAAACCGCGCAAGATGGCGAATACACCGCCACGTCGCGCCTTCGCGGTGAATGGGTCATGCCTTGGCTCGCTGCGCTGGCCGTAACGGGGTGGACTGCATTTTTCGGCTGGGTTCATCAGGGTGAAATCGCATCCGGCACAACACCCGCGCAGTGGCTCGGCTGGATTGTGGACTGGTCGGTGCCGGTCCTGCTGGTTGTCGCAATCTGGCTGCTGGTGATGCGAACCAGCAAGCGTGAAGCTGCACGTTTCAACGATACCGCATCGGCGTTATCCGCAGAATCGGCTCGCCTTGAAAGTCGCCTGCTGACAGTCAACCGTGAATTGAGCATGGCGCGGGATTTTATCGCCGCCCAGTCGCGCGACATTGAATCGCTTGGCCGGGTAGCCTGTGATCGGCTCTCCACCCACTCGGAACGGCTGGTTGAACTGATTCGCGACAATGGCGAACAGGTCGATGCAATTGCCAGTGTCAGCACGACCGCCCTTGAAAATATGGATCGCCTGCGCAGCGAACTGCCCGTCATTGCCAATTCGGCCCGCGATGTGACCAACCAGATCGGCGGTGCCGGGCAAACTGCCAAGGGGCAGCTTGATACACTTATCACAGGATTTCAGCGGCTTAACGAGTTTGGCACAGCCAGCGAACGGCAGGTCGAAGCCTTGCGCGAACGTGTCGATACCGTGCTGGCTGCATTTGAGGCGCAGATCAGCAGGTTCACAGAAATAGCCGACACGCGCTTTGCCGCGCTGGATGAGCAAGGCACCGCGTTCGAGGCCCGGCTGGGAAGCAAGGAAGTCGCCAGCCAGGCGGCGATGCGCCGTCGGATGGAAACCCTGACCGGCGAACTCGACGAAGCGTTTGCTGCAGTTTCAGACAAGGAAGAAGACGCTCTCGCTTCGCTTCAAGGCCGCATAACTGCCTTGCGCGAGGAAAGCATCGCCATGTCCGAACGGCTGCGAGAGGAAGAATCCGGCGTTCTGGCGAACTGGGAGGCCGCAACCGCCAACATGCGCGCCGATCTCACCAAGGCGCTGGAAGAAATCGCATCGCTTGACCGTTCGACAACGCAGGCGGCGCAAGAACGGCTCGATGCCTTGCGAAAAGTGGCGGAGCGTATGGATATTGAGCTTGCCGAACGCGCATCGCATTTCTTCGCAGAACTGGAAGATCGCCGCAACACGGCAGACCATCTGCAGGAACAAACCGCTGCGGCCATGGATTCGCGCCTCCATGCATTTGATACCGCGCTGGAAGCCAAGCGACAGGCCCATGAGGACGCAACCCGCAGCCTGACCGCAGAAGGGGAGGCTCTGGCCGCCCATGTTGACCAGTTAATGCAGCAAGTAACGCAAATCGCTGCACAGGGCGATCATGTGCAGGGCAAACTTTCACGCTCACTCGATTCGCTGAACGAACAACTGATGGAGCAAATTGAACAAATCGCTGCCCAGTCCGAATATGTGCAAACCGGCCTCACGCAGTCGCTCGATATATTGAGGCAAAATGTGTCGGAAAGCCGCGAGGGGCTGGCCGGAACCGACACTGAAGTCGCCAGACTGACCGATGCCAGCGTCCGCCTGCTTGAACTGATCGTGGCGGCATCAGAACACAGCCGTGAGAAACTGCCCGAAGCGATCGGCGCCGCCGAAGGGCGTCTGGGAATGCTGACCGAAGAAACCGAACGCCTGCGCTTCATGCTTACCGAAGCGGAGGAGCGTTCGCGGTCACTTTCGGATTACGTGCTGGCTGCGCAACGTGACGGGGCTGCCACGCAGGAGCAGGTTGCTTCGCTTTACGACCAGATCACCCAACGTCACGTCAGCAGCAGCGGCAAACTCGCCGAATTGCGCGACACGCTGGAACAGTTGCAAAGCCGTAGTGACGAAGTGGCCGACCATAACGAGGCCCGGTTGCGAGATGCCGTCAATGCGCTTGAACAAGCAATGACGCGCGTAACAACCGAACTTCAGAACAACGCTCGCGAAGCCGTCGATGCGCTTATCAACCGTATCGGTGACGAAAGCGCAGAAGTCATTGAAAGGGCAGTTCGCCAACAGGCGAGTGAAAGCATCGGGGCGCTGGAAGGAAGCCTGGCCACTGTCAGTGCGGCAAGTCGCGATATGACAGTTCAACTGCGCGACCAGCTTGCCAAGGTGGATGAACTGACAGGCCATCTTGAAAGCCGCGTCGCCCTTGCCCGCCAACGCGCTGAAGAACAGGAAAACGACGATTTCACCCGACGTGTTGCGTTGATTACTGAAGCGCTCAATTCCAAGGCAATCGACATCAGCAAAGCCTTGTCCAATGATGTGACAGACACCGCCTGGGCCGCATACCTGAAAGGCGACCGCGGCATCTTCACGCGTCGGGCAGTCAGGCTGCTGGACAGTGCGGACAGCCGCGCCATTGTGCAGG
>JAGREQ010000235.1 GCA_020446465.1 Novosphingobium sp.
TGGCCGGCGACAGGCCGTCGATCTGGTCGACATCCGGCTTCTGCATCATCTCCAGGAACTGCCGGGCATAGGCGGAGAGCGACTCCACGTAGCGCCGCTGGCCCTCGGCGTAGATCGTGTCGAAGGCGAGCGACGACTTGCCGGAACCGGACAGGCCGGTGATGACGATCAGCTTGTCGCGGGGCAGGTCGATGTCGACGCCCTTCAGGTTATGCTCGCGCGCACCGCGTACATTGATGTGCGTCAGCATGGGGAACGCCTGGGCTTGGTGATGTTCGTCAGCATGAAATGAAAATGTCTTTCCCGATTCGTGTCTATGCCACACATGATCTCATATGGGCTCCTGTTCCAATACGGCAATGCAACATAGCGGCACAGGAGCATGTTCTTTATATGTTCCACGGGCTCATGTTGCAATCATCGAATATTTTGTGCGCTATCCAGCGGGCGGTGGACATAAAATTCCAGCAATGGCCATCACACTGATGTTTGATTAGCGAGATGTCCATTTTTTACATTTTTTGATGGACTTTACATGATTTTACGCTATGTTTGGGTCAATTCGTCGGTTGTTATCTGCGGGGGTAACAGGGGAAGCTGACGGTCTATTGTGCATCGGCAGGCCCGGACGGGCCTGTATTCATGTGCGCCAGGCTGGCACTTATTCCGCAGATTGTAATTCGATATTTTTGAGATCCTTAGTGCCCGACAGCATGTAGGATACGCCCCCGGGACGTCCCTTGCCCCGGGGGCGTTTTTATGCGTGCTCCAAATTTTTGTTGCAGCGCAGCAAAAACTCTTGCAGATATTTTTCAGCAGACATTAACGTTACGCAACGGATGCTTAAGCCTTTGCTAACCGCTTTTGGAGATAATGGGTTATCCGGGTTATATGAGGTTCGGAGGCATTGATGGGAATGACTGGCAAAGCGCCTGATGGTTCAATCACTCTTGCTGAAATGCGGGAGTTCGCCAGCTTTGCGGCTGCAACCCAACGCTATATCCGGCGCTCCCTGGATGTCGCCTTTCATCGCGCGGACGCGATGGAGCTGTGGTGCCGCGACGTTGTCGAGGCTGCCAGCATCAAGGCGCAGTCCCGCATGTATGAGCGCATCCACGAATTGCGCACCATGGTTCCCGATGACAGCGGCCTGGAACAGGTCGAGCCTTTCATGGCGCCGCTGATCGGCATTTCCGCATTTGATCTGGCGCAGGACCGGCTGACCAGCTTTTCCGCCTATCGCTTCCTGTATGAGCGTCTGTTGGGCGCCGGCTCGCGCCCATGGCTGCCGGGTGCGTTCTGCGCTGCGGCGAGCCTGCCCAACCTGCACCCCGACAAGCGCCGCGCGCTGCTGCAGTCGATCAGCGAGGCGGCTGCCACCGCGATCGGATGGTCCAACCGTGAGCCGAGTTTTTACCCTGAATGGGTTGAAAAGGTCGATGTTAACAATATCGCCAATTGATTATTTATCCATAAGTATCTGAAAAATAATCATATAATCATGAATTTTTGAAATCTCGCAGCGACGGGCGGGAACCATATTAACTCCTCTCCGGTTTATGACCATGCAAGAGGAGATCAAACATGGTTGAATATCGTAACGATGCTGGCCCGGCTGTTGGGCGTAGTAATGGTGGTGCAGGCCGTATTCTGCTGATCGTCGCTGTTCTCGCGGCGTTGATCGTCGGCCTGTTGTTCGCAACCGGTTTCTGGACTGCTGATGTCAAGGAAGGTTCGCTTCCCGATGTTGACGTCAGCGCCACCGGCGGCGAGCTTCCCGCAGTGGATGTGGACTCCAAGGAAGTGGTGGTCGGAACGACCGAAGAAACCGTCACCGTTCCGACGGTTGGTGTGAAAGATAATGGCGAGGACTAATTGCTCCTCGATCCTAGACGAAACCGATGAGGCAGGGGCATTTGCTCCTGCCTTTTTCCGTTCTCAGCTGCGTTTACGGTATCGGAAATACCAGACTTCGTGACAGGGTTCAAGCATCGTATTGATTTTCAGTAGTTTTTGGTGATTTTTTGACCTCGAAAATCGCTCCAGCAATCACCCAGCAATCACCGTTTCGAAGTGATGAGGGCATGGATTTGGTGCATCCGATCATGAGTTCCGGTCTGATGCTTGCACGTTCCGTTGACTAGCCAGCATTTCCGGGGTTCGCTCTTCAAATGCTCTGGCAAACTCGTTGTCGGTCCAACCTCGTTCGCCATAATCTGGGTAGTCGTGAAACTGCCAGCCCTGCTCTCCATATTCCATGTCAAACAACGGCCCCACGAAGGGGCAGTTGTGGAGGTAGTAGGTCTGAACGAAAGGGTGGGTCTCCCAATCCTGCGCTATGAACTGATGACCTTTCGTCCCATTCAAAAACCATGGCTGCAGGCCGTGTGAACCGAACTGCCGGGCGATGATTGTGCGCATGTGAAGGATTGCCGCCAGAGCGTCATCCTTTAGAGTTGAATAGGTCTCGACATTGAAATGGATCGAGTGATGCCGGAGCGATTTCAGCGCCCGAAACTCCTGCGCAACATCGGGCAGAAGAACACCCCAAGAGGCAAGAGCATCAATTGGCACATCCCAGTTGTCGAAGGACTTCTTGCGATAGACATGTCGGTATTCCGGCGTGGAGGTATAGAACTCGCGCAGATCAATGATCATGTGGTTTAAAATGCGCTCGCCAAGCGCACAGGCACCGACCAGGGCTGGGTAGTAGGCCCCGATCACATAGGCCTGACGCACCTGATGAAAGAAGCGATTGTGATAGGAGAGCGTGGAGAAGGGCTTTGAATCTATCGCCATGAAGTTCTCGATCTTGGCGTCAATTCCGAGCTCCCCGAATTCAGTTTTCAGGCCTTCACGCACGTTCGCCTTGTTCTTGAGCCATAGCGCCTTGTTTTCCTCGTCCCAGTGATCGCCAATCTCCTGAGCGAGGGTGACCGAGCGCGTGTCGAAATCCATACCCCAGCTAAGATGTCGGCGGCGACCGCGATCTGGCAACGCCTCCTTCTCGGCATTGATGCGCTTGCCAAGCTGAACGAGTGTTTCTGCCTGATCCACCACTAACGATACTGACCTTCGTCGCACGTGCACATCATGGCCGCACCATAATCTTGGCAGCGGCATTTGCGGATCAGTTGGTGCTGGTTAAGGCAAGCTAGGTCGGGGTGTTCGCAGGTCGGGACGGACGGCTTATTCATCGTCGCCTGCCAGTCGAAAGCAGGTGGCGAAACGTCCCCGGTCGGACTGGCCCAGTCCGGCTTCCTCGAACAGCGGCTCCCAGCGCGCAGCGACGATGGCCCGCATCTCCGCGACGATGGCCTCCGCTTCTTCCTGACCAAGATCAAACACTGCTGCTCCGGCCAAGGCATTTTCGAGCGTGGCATTGCGCCCTTCAGGGCCCACGCCGAGGACAAGCCGCCGCTCCAGACCAACCTGTGGCTTGGGCACGACATCGTAGAGCGGGGACAGGCGCCAGCCCTTGCCGTCGTGCAGGAATCCGTGGTTGCGCAGGTGATCGTCGTCATTGGTGACGAGGATGTTGAACACCATGCGCTTGAACAATTCATGCAGGTCCTGGCGAACCTGCGTGCCGTGCTGGCGAAGCGCTCCGGCAAGGTCGGCGTAGCTGTAGCGGCTGACCTCGCTTTCATGCGCACCAAGCATCGTCAGGCCCGACGCGAAATGCCGTCGCTCCATCCAGTTGCCGTGCGGGATACGGTCGAACCGCTCTATTAGATAGATGTCGCGCTCGAGCACGCGTTTGAAATCGAGCGCGGGCACGTTGAGACCGCATTCGCCAGCAAGGCGCATGGTGGCGTATTCCACCCGGCATTCGGGAAAGCTGTCGTTGCGGGCCTGGAACTTGGCAATCCAGGGCTGGTCGCCAATTTCGGTCGCGGCCTTGGGACGTGCGCCGCCCAGCGATGATCCCGCAGTCAGCAGTTGCTTCAAGTTCTCATCGAGTTCCTCGACATGCTGCGCCCGTT
>JAGREQ010000236.1:0-233 GCA_020446465.1 Novosphingobium sp.
TGTCATGCCACAAGACTATCCCGTGGCGGCGCTTTCGTCCACAATATGATGTGCAAACCGCCCCACCCTGCGGCTCCACGCTAAGTCCAATAAGTTTGCATTATCGGACGTAAAAGAATATGCTCTGCGGCATGTCAGTGTCGCTTTAGTTTCATGGCCGGACTCGCCCAAAATCAGCCCTCTCGTCCTCGAAGTTTCCATTCCATCGGTGGACTGGGCTCTTGCTCAATCTC
>JAGREQ010000236.1:243-3985 GCA_020446465.1 Novosphingobium sp.
GATGTCGATCGGGTCCTCTCCCTTGCTGATTGCTGCCCTGCGCCCGTAGGGTGCCCGCGGGATCGGCGCGGCACGTCTGAACAACCGCGCGGCCGCCTCAGGCATTGTCGCCATTGGAACCATCCGTTCTCCAAAGAGATCGCCAAGGATAACCAGCGTCAAGACACGCCATCGTACGGAAAGATGCTGGAGCGGGGCCGGCGCGCCTACGGCGGCTCGGGCCTCGAAAGGACAGTTCCATCCCTCTTGATCGAACCAAAGCGCCAAGACAGGACGCGCAGCACCCGCCCGATCAAGCGGTGCCCATAGCGCGCGTATTGTCCGCTCCAAGAGAGCCAGATGACCCTTATCACCATTGATGATCCGCTCGACCTGCCGCTGAAACGTTAGAGTGCCCTCTGTAAATGCCGTGTCTGCACGATCCGCCCGCGCCCCTCCCCTGCCTGTGAGAAGACACTCGCATTTGGCGCAGAACACCCGAAGCAGACCTGTGCGCAACCTGAACGAAGTCCGCAGGTGGGCACCGCATTCAAGGCAGCGGTCCCGCAGCATCTCTTTGTGAACCGGGCAAACAACCCGTTCAACCAACCTCCAATCAGCCCGAATATAGGCGTCTCGCCCCACCGCGACATCCGCATCAAAGCAGGCAAAACATACGGATACACCTCCCCCTCTCGCACTCGAAATCCAATCGCGCGGCCGGTTGTGGTGCCTAAATTTCAATGAAAGGCGTTCGAGGCGCGCAGGATCGATCCTGCAGCCCCGCGCCCAAATCTTTAGTAGTTCCGGGTCAGGCGCTGTGTCATCAATCTGGCGTAGCAACGGTAGGTTATCCCTCTGCCCTGCCATATACGCCGTCATGTCACGCACCTCCAAACCAAAGCGTGTCGCAACCCGCGCCATCCAAGACGAGAGTAATTCGTCACGGAATGGACGAGGTGCGACGGGAGGCCGGATCACCGCCGTCATGCTGTTACCCGCGACTGCATGTTTTTTCGCGACTGGCGGCGACCAGCCTGTGTCATTGACACCAGAGGCAACACCAGATCGTCCCCGAAACTTTCGGCATCAAGCCTTTCCCGGCCTGAGAGGACCGCCGCCTCCGCCGCTGTCTCAATCAAACGAAATATGCGCGCCGTCACACCTGAGGTCAGCGTATGGATCCGCGCCCTTGTGTCGGCGCTGGTCAGGTCGGATGGTTCGCGCAGCGGTAGGATGTGTCCGAGACTCTTCAAAAGACCAGCAAAGACCGCATCATTCTTCCAAGGCTTGAGGTGAAACGCCTCGAACCGCTCCGCCAGTTGCGCATCCGTCAACAGCGCTTGACGAGCAAGGTCCGTCCCGGCGCAAACCAATGGAACCCGCAGATCATTGGCCAGAAACCTTATGGCGTTGAGAAAAATCCGCTGTTGGCGGAACGTACCGGCCAGCATGCCGTTCACCTCGTCCAAAATGATCATCTTCGCTCCAACGGTGCGCAACAAAGAGCGGCAAACATCTTTCTCACGGGCCAATGTCCCTCCGGCCATTGCTGGCGCGCCCATACTGGCGAGCAATTCGCGGTAAAGATCCCGCTCAATCGGCTCGGATGGTACTTGTGCAACCACCACAGGGCGATGATCGACGCCGGTTACCTGACAGAACTTTGGCGGGTGATCGCGTTCAAACTTGCGCACGATCTTGGTCTTACCCATGCCTGTGTCGCCATAGATCAGCAGACAGGGCATCCGGTCGCGCGGCGGATAGGTAAGCAAGTTTTCAAGGCGTCCAAGCGCCAATCCCGCCTGATCGAAACCGATCCAGCGGTCAGCCCTGATCCAGGCAATACGCTCTTCGTCCGAAAGGGCAGCGAACCGTCGATAGTTCGGATCGAGATGTGCGAACTCCCCTGCCCCGCTCACGACCATTCCTCCACTTCGAACGTGGGCACATTGAGGATATCACCAGATTCTGCATGTTCAGGGTCGTTTTCTTCGATCGCGGCAGGTTCGACGCTAGCCAGTGCCCGATCTCGCCGTTCCGCAAATCGTCTGGCTTCCCGCGTTTTGCCTGATGCGGCATCAACCAAGGCCCGCTGCTCTTCGATCACTGCGAAAATGAGGTTTTCATCCTCAAGCGATCGACCCCGCTCGCGCAGAACTGTCTGCGCGCGGCGATGCTCCGCCAAAGTGATCGGAGGGTGCCGCAGATCGGCAAACCGCACAGGGTATCGCTGACCATCCGGGCCCCGCACGAACACGGTGGACAGGTCCCGTGGATCGTAGGACACACGCAACTGTCGCCCCCGCCTGCCAGCCCAAATACTCAGAACATCGTCCCAGTATCTTAGGCCGAACAGGTGGATACCATCGCGGCGCACCATACGTTCGACAGCAGGCAGAAAGTCGATCCGAAACCCTTCTGGATCATAGGGGTGTCGCAAGGCCGCATCGCGTCTCTGAACGGCCTCCTGCCAAGCCGCAATCGGTGGAATACCCAAGGATCGGTGCCGTTCAGCATGATAACGGGTGATTTCAAGAGCAAGCCAATGCTCCAGCTCTTCCAGCGTCATCGACGAATTTGCTACAGAGTCATAGTCACCACGGTCTTTGATGTTGCTAAAGGTCGACCCGGGCAGCAAATGTGCCGCCCCCATCATCGTTCCGATCATCCGCTCGATATGGCCACCGTAATGTGGTGATCCGATCGGTCGGTACTGCAGCGAAATCCCATGCTCCTCAGCGCCGCGCCGCATGGCCTTTGAGCGGAACTCCTTGGCGTTATCGACATGGATGGTCTCAGGTAGCCCTGCCGTCGGCCAGTTTGCATCAATGCCCAAACCGTCCAGCCAATCCAGTTTGGGCTGCACAAGATGTTGGACCGCCAAAGAAACCGACAAGGCGGATGGCGGTTCCAGCGTCAGATAAAACCCAGCAACCATACGGCTGGCAACGTCGATGGCCAGCGTCACCCAAGGCCTTTGCAGAGGCTTGCGGTGGGCACGGTCTACAACGATGACATCCACCAAAGTGTGATCGATCTGGACAACCTCAAAAGCCCGCTCAATCCGATAGGTTCCGGGGACAGGATGATAGCGGCTACGGGCAACCTTGGCCCCCTCGCGGGCAGACACTAACTCGGCAGGGTCTATCGCCGTCACACGGTCGCGTACCGCGGTCCAGCACGGAGCGCGCAAGCCTTGTTGAGCGCAACGCCTGCGCACCTCTTTATGCAATGCATTGATGCTCGGCTTCTGACGGGACTTGAAGAAGTCCTCAATTGCCTCTGAAATCACAACTTCGATCACTTCCGGCAGTCGCCGGCTGCCCGTTTGGGTCCCTGCCGCGCCTGTCAGGAGGGAACTTGTGATCGGGCGCGCCTTGTATGCTTTAATCAGATCGTAAAGACGGGATCGTTTGAGACCAAGTTCCCGGCAGGCCGAGAGGAATTCGCGGCGATCAGGTTTGGCCGTGCTCGCCAGCCTTCGTATCACTCCTTCACGCGCAACCGCCTGTTCCCATGCCGCATCATCTACGGCGTTGATGTCTGAGCGATCCACCATGGCCAAAACCCACAAAAAGGTATCTTATGTCCGATAATGAAACAATAATCCGGAAATGAAACAGAAACATGAATATAATAATATCAATGGGTTAGATTCCAGTGATGGAACAAGAACGACAGTCAGAAAACACCGAGAAATCGAGCTCAGAGCGGCCAAACGGGTCTTCGGTCAACGAGGACAACGAGAGAGATCGCCCTG
>JAGREQ010000237.1 GCA_020446465.1 Novosphingobium sp.
CCACACCCGCACACTTGGAATAACGTTTATTGGAAAGCAAACCTTCCCGAAACATCGCGTACAAAATCCGCCGATGCACGGGTTTGAGCCCATCGCGACCATCCGGCAGGGCCCGTCCTACGATCACGCTCATCGCGTAATCGAGGTAGCTCGTCTTCATCTCGTCGACGATGTCGATCCGTTCGATTTCAGGACCAGCCGGCGGTGTCGTGGGAGTCAGGGTATCTGTATCGTCGCTCACGTTGGATCTATGCTCTTGTCTTGTTCAGTCCTGCGGTCCATCCGGCCTAGGGGATGGGCAAGGTTTAGGCCAGCAATGGCACGGTCAGTGCTGCGTTTTTCCACACTTACACGCACTGGTGCACATAACGGATGCGATGCGCGCTGCGGGCGCTGGCATCAGGTATGCTGATTTGCTCATTCAATCACCGTTCAGCACGCCATAGCCATAACAGTGACAGTTGCAAAACAAGGCGTTTCCCGGCACTAGCGGGGCCATGGCGCTTTGCGCAAGGTTTCAGGAAGGTCGTCTTGCGACCCATACAGGAGAGTTTTTGATGAAAGGTATTTTCCGGTTCCGGACTGGCAGCACTCTTGCCATGGCGCTGGCTGCGGCTGTTGCCGTGACTGGCATGGGCGTGGGCACGGCCCCGGCTTATGCCAAGAAGGGCGGCAACTCCAAGGAGTTCGTCGCTGCGGCAGGCCCGTTCCAGAAGCAGATCGAGTCCCTTTCAAAGGAGCAGAAGGACGGCGCTGACGTCACTGCGAAAGCCAAGGCGCTAATTCCCGAAGTCGAAAAAGTCATGGCTGCGGCATCGACCCCAGCCGACCAGTTGATCGCAGGCAATTTTGGTCAGCAGCTTGCCGGTATGGCGGGTGACATGGCTTTGCGCGCCCGCGGCGTGAAGATGATGCTGGACAGTGGTGAACTGAAACCTGAGCAGGTGCCCCAGTTCCAGTTCTACCTTGGCAATTTCGCATATGCGTCGGGCGACTACGCCACGGCTGGCACTGCGCTGACTGCAGCAGCGAAAGGCGGAATCACGGAAGAACAACTCGTCCCGCTGTTGATCGAATCTTACGGCAAGGGCGGGAATGCTGCCGAAGGACTGTCCGTAGCGCGGCAGCAAATCGAAGCTGCGCAGGCTGCTGGAAAAGTCGTTCCCGAAGCATGGCTCAACCGTGCGACCGTTGTTGCCTTCAACAGCAAGCTGGCACCCCAGGCCAATGCTTTTTCCGGTATGCTGGTCCACAGCTATCCGAGCAATTTCAACTGGCTGACCGCGACCCAGATCGCGCGTTCGATGGGTAATCTCGACCCGGATGCCACGCTTGATCTTTTCCGCCTGATGGATCGTTCGGGCGCGCTTGATAACAAGCCTGAATATGTGAAGCGCGAATATCGCGAATATGTCGAAACGGCTGATCCGCGTCGCTATCCGGGTGAAGTTGTCCGCGTCATCAATGAAGGTATGGCGGCAGGCGCTCTCTCCTCTTCCGATACCTGGGCAACAGAAGCAAAAACCAATGCATCGGGCCGTATCAGTTCCGACAAGGCATCGCTCGCCGGTTCAGTGAAATCCGCAATGGCCGGCTCAGCCAAAAGCGCGCAGGCGCTGGGTGATGGCTTCCTCAACTATGGCGAAGCTGCACAGGCTGAACAGCTTTACGCTGCGGCGCTGACCAAGCCAGGCGTCGATGCGAACCTGGTTCAGACGCGTCTCGGCATCGCGCAGTTCGATCAGGGCAAGTATTCTGATGCTGCGGCAAGTTTTGCCAAGGTCACTGGTCCACGTCAGCCAATGGCACAACTTTGGCAGGTTCTCGTCCAGAACAAGACAAAGCCGGCGGCCGCACCTGCACCTGCGGCGACGCAGTAACGATCAAGGCTTCATAGAGCCTGAGAAGAGAAGGGCGGTTCCGCATGGCGGGGCCGCCCTCTTTTTATCGACTGGCTGTAAAAAGGCCGGGTTGTGGAGCTGGCGCCTCATAGCGTTTCGTGAAAACGATGAATCGCCAGAAACGCTATAGACTTTTGATTTGTCGCATTTCCTGGCCGAAAAAGTCTATCAGCTTTTTCTCGAAATGCTCTAGCGCAGGCGCTTCATCCAGATTTGTCCACCCTCGCGCCGTTCAAGCGCAAAGTTTGGAATAGCTTCGATCAGGTCAATCAGCCGCGCAAAGCCATAATTGCGCGTGTCAAAACTGGATCGGTTGCCCGCCCGCTGCCCGACTTCGGAAAGTTTGGCGAAACCTTTTTCATCGCGTTTGCTGGCATTGTAGGCATCCACCAGCAATTCCATTAAAGCGTCGTCGATGGGCGATGCACCACCCGGCTCGCTGCGGGCCTTTGCCAATTTGTGACTCTTGTTTTCAGCGTCGATCAGTGCGTCAACATCAATAAATCGGGTGCAAGCCTCGCGGAAACCTTCAGGGGTTTGGGCGCGCCCGAATCCATAGACCGGGTAGCCCGATTGACGGATTCGCATGGCGAGCGGCATGAAATCACTGTCCGAACTCATAATGCCAAAACCCTGAACCCTGTCGGTATAAAGGAGGTCCATCGCGTCCACTGTCATCTTCATGTCAGTGGCGTTTTTGCCCTTGGTCAGGTCGAATTGCTGTTGCGGCTCTATGCCATAGCGATGGATGCGGTCAGCCCAGCCTTTCAGCGATGTTTTTCGCCAGTTTCCATAAGCACGGCGGATATTGACTTGCCCAAGCTCCGCCAGAACGGTCAGGACAGGGTCAATGCCGTCGGCCCGCGCATTATCGGCGTCGATCAAAAGAGCGATATTGGCTACTTGCGATTGGTCCATACGCCTGCGTTGTTGCAAGCGCAGCCGCTTTTCGCAAGCACTGATGCCTGGACCCTCAGGGCGCCGGGTGGAACGCACCAGTTTGCGGGTCGAGCAAGTGCAGGACGCCATCGCTGATCGCAAAGAAAGCGCCTCGCAGGGTCAGTTCGCCGGAACGCTCTTTGCTGCGGATGCACGGGAAAGTCCGCAAGTTGGTGATGCTGGCGCGCACACCGGCCAGCTCCATGGCGCGTTCGGCATTGCGCCCATGCGTTCCATGCTCAGCCACGACTTCGCTGCGCGCATCATCCAGCAGGCCAATCCAATCGGCAATGAACCCGCCTTCGCCCGGCTCAGAGCCGTGCAGTTCCTGTGTGAGCGCCGCCTTGCACCCGCCGCACATGCCGTGGCCCATCACCATGATTTCCCGCACTTTGAGAACCTGCACGGCAAATTCCAGCGCAGCCGAAACGCCATGAAGGCCCGGCGAGGTTTCAAACGGAGGAACCATCGCCGCAACATTGCGGACAACGAAAATTTCGCCCGGATCGACATCGAAAATCTGGGCCGGATCAACCCGACTGTCCGAACAGGCAATAACCATGACGCGGGGTTCCTGGCCTTCGCGCAATCTTTCCCAGCGGTCCCGTTCCGGATGCCAACGCGCATCCCGGAAACGATGATATCCTTCAAGGAGGTGGTCGAGTTCGGCAGAATGGTCTGTCATGGATTTGCAATGCCTTGAGTCGATGCCACTGGCAAGAGGCTGATTTTGTCCCTAGATGGCCCCTATGAACGACCTTACGCCCAAGCAACGCAGCCCGCACCCGCGCAAACCAGACTGGATCCGGGTCAAGGCGCCCACAAGCCCCGGTTATCTTGGCACCCGTGACCTGATGCGCAAGCTGGGGTTGAACACGGTTTGCGAGGAAGCAGCCTGTCCGAATATCGGGGAGTGCTGGACGAAAAAACACGCCACGGTGATGATACTTGGCGATGTGTGTACGCGGGCGTGTTCATTCTGCAACGTCAAGACGGGGATGCCGCGCCCGGTGGATGCGATGGAGCCGGAAAACGTCGCCACCGCAGCCGCCGAACTGGGGCTGGAACACATTGTCGTGACCTCAG
>JAGREQ010000238.1 GCA_020446465.1 Novosphingobium sp.
GGATATTCCGGGCTGGCCGCCTGAGAATATCGAGGAAATGGCCAAAAAGCTCGAACAGGAACTGCTGGGTTAAGCAGCAGCCTGAAACGGGGTATGGGCCGGGCCCCTCAATCCGGCCTGCTCTGGGCTACCTGACACGGGCCCTTAACGAACTGAAGGAATGAAATATGCGTCATAAAATCGCAGGCCGTAAGCTCCAGCGCAAAACCGGCCACCGCAATGCCCTGCTTCGCAACATGGCGGCTGCGCTTATCAAGCATGAGCAGATCAAGACCACGACACCCAAGGCGCGCGAACTGCGCCCCTATGTTGAAAAGCTGATTACTCTGGCCAAGAAGGGCGGCCTTTCCAACCGTCGTCTTGCCCATTCGCGCATTCTTGACGAGACGCAGGAAAAGAAGCTGTTTGACATTCTGGCAGAGCGTTATGCTGGCCGTGAAGGTGGCTATACCCGGATCATCAAGGCTGGCATTCGCGCTTCCGACGCTGCGCCGATGGCAATCATCGAACTGGTTGACCGCGATGTCGACGCCAAGGGGCAGGATAGCGGCCCGGTGATGACGGGCGAATTTGAAGACGCCTGATCGGCGTTTTCCTTTCCATTGCAAGGGCGGTCGCGGATGCTAGGTTCGCGGCCGCCTTTTCTTTTGGCATTACTTTTTAATCGTTCTTTCGGGAGTATTCCATGCGCTCTGTTGCGCGCGCGCTCAGCCTTGGATTGATCCTGTCAATCGGCGTTGCCAAGCCTTGCCTTCCTGCCTTTGCCTCTGAGTCTGATGCTGTGACAACCCAACTTGTCTATCCTGAAACCCACCGCGATGATGTGGTTGAAACACATTTTGGCGAACAAGTTGCCGATCCTTATCGCTGGCTGGAAGATGACGTGCGCAATGCCCCCGCCGTGGCGGATTGGGTCGCACGCGAAAACGATGTGAGCCGCGCTTACCTTGGCGCTTTGCCAGCGCGTTCGTGGTTCGCTCAAAATGTGGCGAAACTTTTTAACTATGCGCGCTATTCTGTCCCCCAAAAGGCAGGGCGGCGGTATTTCTACACGCGCAATACGGGGCTGCAACGCCAGGGCCAGCTATTCATGCGTAATGGCCTGAAAGGCAAACCGCATCTTCTCCTCGATCCCAATAGCTGGTCCGATGATGGCACCACGGCGCTTGATGCGTGGAAGCCGTCTGTAGACGGGCGTTACCTGCTTTATTCTGTGCAGGAAGACGGCAGCGACTGGCGCCGCCTTCATGTGCTGGATGTCAAAACGGGTGAACGCCTGACAGATACAATACAGTGGGCCAAGTTTACCAACCTTGCCTGGATTGGCGAGGAGGGCTTTTTCTATTCGCGTTTCCCGGAGCCGGAGCAAGGGCAGGATTTTCAAAGCCGCAATTACAATCAGGCGATCTATTTCCATCGCCTTGGCACGGAACAGAGCGCCGACGAACTCGTCTATGCAACGCCAACCACGCCAGAGGTTGGCCATACGGCAGAAGTGACGCAGGATGGTCGCTGGGCCGTCATCACCAGTTCCAGGGGCACGGACGCGCGCTACGAAATCCGCGTTATAGACCTTGCGCGCCGGGCGGAAGAAGGCTGGTTTGCCGAGCCACTGATTACCGGGTTCGACAATGCCTGGGGCCTGATTGAAGGAATTGGCGGTGCGCTGTGGTTCATGACCAATGAGGATGCACCGCGATACCGGGTTGTCGCGATCAACCTTGATGAGCGCAATGCAGGCTGGCTGCCGATTGTAAATGAGTCGGAAGAGACGCTCGAATCCGCATCGCTGGTGGGGGATAAACTTGTCCTGTCATACCTGAAGGACGCAGCCTCGCGCGCGGTTATCCTCGATCTCGGCGGAAAGGCAGCATCGCAAATCAGCCTTAACGGATTGGGGACTGCGGCAGGGTTCAAGGGCAAGCCGGGAGACCCGGAAACATTCTACAGCTTTTCGAGCTTCAACCAGCCGACAGGCATCTATCGCATGGATATTGGCACCGGAAAGTCCACGCCTTTTGCCCTGCCTGACGTGTCTTTCGATCCGGCTGACTTTGTTGTTGAACAACGATTCTATACCTCAAAGGATGGCACGCGGGTGCCGATGTTTATCGTGCGCAAGGCATCCATTGCCAAGGCCGGCAAGGCCGTGCCGACGCTGCTCTATGGTTATGGCGGCTTCGATATTGCGTTGACGCCTGGATACTCGCCCACACGTATGGCCTGGCTGGAAGCGGGCGGAGCCTACGCCGTCGCCAATATCCGGGGCGGGGGTGAATACGGGCGCGAATGGCACGATGCGGGGCGCCGCGCGAACAAACAGAACGTTTTCGACGATTTCATTGCCGCTGGCGAATACCTGAAGCGCGAAGGGATCACGCCTGAAAAGGGGCTGGCGATAGAGGGCGGGTCCAACGGCGGGCTTCTGGTGGCGGCTGTGACGAACCAGCGCCCCGATCTGTTTCAGGCGGTCCATGCTGCTGTTGGCGTGATGGACATGCTGCGGTTCGACCGATGGACGGCGGGGCGATACTGGGTGGACGATTATGGCTATCCTGATCGCGAAGAGGACTTCCGGGTTCTGCGCGCTTATTCGCCCTATCATAACATTCGCGATGGTGCCGATTATCCGGCCATACTCGTGACGACAGCGGATACGGATGACCGGGTCGTACCGGGGCACAGTTTCAAATATACCGCTGCGCTCCAGCACGCACAGATTGGCCCTAAACCGCATCTTATCCGGGTCGAGACAGGGGCAGGGCATGGATCGGGCAAGCCGACTGACAAGATCATTGCCGAGAGTGCCGACGTGCTGGCTTTCCTCGCGCAGTGGACCGGGCTGGAGCCGGAATAAGGCTGATTTGGCGATGTGCCTTCCTGTCTGACTGTTCATATAAGTGTCAATTAATATGAACATTGCCTGTCGAGGGGATTCAGCGTCACCTCACAGCCGAATCGCTAGAACCATCTACATCACGGGCAAATGTTGCCCCGTAGTAGAAGGACGAAAGCGATGAAGACCTTGACCAAAGCCCTCGTCGGAACCATTGCCGCAGGTGCGATGGCGATGACTTCCGCAGCCCCCGCACAGGCGCGTGACAATGACGGAATCGGTGCAGGCGAAATTATTGCCGGCGCACTGATTATCGGCGGGATCGCCGCCGTGGCCGCTGCCGCATCAGATAATGACCGTGACGATTATCGCTATGGCGACCGTTACGGCTACGGGGATCGTTATGATCGCTACGGCTATGGCGACAGTTATGACCGCCGTGGCAATCCGCGCCAGGCGGTGAGCATGTGCGTCAATACAACGGAGCGGGTCGCCAGCCGCAACAGCTATGGCCGCGCCAAAGTGACCGATGTGCGCAAGGTGAAGAGCAAGAACGGTGGCTATGACATTTCTGGCCGCGTGGCAGTCAACAATATGGGGCGCAAGTGGCGTTCTGGTGATCGTCGTTACGGAAACGGCTGGGACAACGATTATCGCGGTTGGAACGACAACTATCGCGGCTATGACTCGGGCAAGTTTACCTGCAAGGTGCGCTATGGCCGGGTAGTGGATGTCGATTTCAAGAACATTCGTGGCCTCTGATGGACTCAGTCATCCAATGATGTGAACCAAGGGCGGTTCAGGTATGTGAAAGCCTGGGCCGCCTATCTTTTGTGGAGCACGGCCTGTCGATTTCCCGATCTGGCCTGCCGGTGCCAAGGAGCACGCAAATGGCGCATTTTTCTTCCCGTCTTGCCGTCAGTGGCGCTTTGTTAGCCCTGTTTTCGATGGCCTCTGCCCCAGCAACGGCGGCGCAACTGCCGGTGCAGCACGGTATCAGGGATGTTGCGCCGACAGGTGTCGCGCAAGGCTGGGACGCCGCAAATGACAAGGCGGAACGCTATCGTTGCTGGTATGGCG
>JAGREQ010000023.1 GCA_020446465.1 Novosphingobium sp.
CGACCAGCGTTTCCTCACTGCGCGAAAGGGCGGCATCGCCGCCGCGCACCAGATCGGCATCGATATTCACTTCGGACATATCATTGACGATCACCGCGACGCGCAAGCCCTCGCGATTGGAGAGGATGTGGTTGAGCAGCGTCGTCTTCCCCGCGCCGAGAAAGCCGGAAAGAACGGTAACGGGAAGGCGGGGAGGGGGATCAATCAGGTTCATCAAACAGCCTTGCGAATCACGTTATGTTGTAACATCACATAACAATGTCAGCCGATGATTGCCACTCAAACCCGCATATCATTTCCGCGTCACGCGGGAGAAACTGGCTGGACGGTTTTGCCGTCTGTGCCTCGGCCACGTGCCTGGTTCATTGTCTGGTGCTGCCGTTGCTGCTGGCTGTCCTCCCGGCATTGGCGAGCCGGATCGATCCGGGTGAGAGCTTTCACGTCATCATTCTGGCGCTGGCCGTGCCAACCAGCGCCATCGCCCTGATCGGAGGCTGGCGCAGGCATCGGGCGATTGCGCCGATGATCGTGGGCGCAACCGGCCTGCTGTTCATGGCCACCGGCGTGGCCTTTGCCGGAAACGAAACGCTGGAGACTGTCATCACGGTGCCTGGCAGCCTGTTGCTTGCCAGCGCGCATATTGCCAACTGGCGCCATCGGCATCGTATTCGCGTCTGAAGATCGAGAAGTTTTCCCGAACATTGCCAAAGTGGGGCTAATCTTACTGTGTCACAAATTGCGTATTCATTCTGGCGCAGTATGGATATTGGGTCAGGCGTTGTACCACTGCCGCAGTCAGCATTCTACGCAGCGTTGCGATCGAATTCGAGGTGTGTCGCTCGGGCCGTATCGGTATGTCCAAGAGATCGCGAATCGCCTGGACACGGAGGGTCTTCGCGGTTCCGGGTGAAGACAAATCCTGAGGGGTGCAATGCTTGCATTGCCCATACCTCGAAAAAGAAGTCCGCTGTGATCGGCCAGCACTCTGTGCACCGCGCTTGACGCAAAGCGTTGTTGCACTTGCGGCATGGATTTCTTCGTCATTTTCGGGTTTACTCGGAAATACTATCGGCACGGCGGATGGAATGTTGTCACAGGCTGTCATTGATGCGCGGGTTTCCGGCCTGATCGGGCGCTTCTATGAAGCGGCGGCGGATGATGCCTTATGGACAGGGATTGCGTCCGAGATTTCGGACACGCTGGAGTCCACCAGCGCCGTGCTGAAACTGCATGACGCGGATGACGACATCCGGCTGCTCGAACACACGGACAATCTGCGCGTGGCCGAACACCAGCAATCCTGGGCCACACACTGGCACCGGCAGGATTTATGGGTAGAACGCTCCGCGCGTTTCGGCGTGTCGCGCATCGTCACCGACCATGATCTGGTCACGCCTGCGGAACAGCAACAATGCGGCTTCTATCAGGAATGGCTGCGCACGCTCGACATCTTCCACATGGTCGGCGCGGTTTTTCCGGGTGGCGATGGGGTGCTCGGCGTACTCGGCATCCACCGTCCGGGGCAAGCGGGCGCATATGTGGACAAGGATCGACATAAGGTCTCGATCCTCTTGCCCCATCTGCAACGGGCCTTCTGGCTTGGCGGGCAATTCTCGAAGGCGGCGGCGCATCGGGCGCTGGCCGATGAAACCCTGTCGCGCATTGATGCGGCGGTCTTCGCCGTGGATGCGCGGTGTCGCATCGTCACGACGAACGCGCGCGCGGAAGCGCTGCTGCGCGTGGGGAATCATCTCTCCGCCGAGCGTGGGCGTTTGAAACTGGCGGATTCGCGGCTGGATCAGCGCATGGCGCGGCAGGTGCGATCCTGCACCCAGACCGCGCAAGGGCGCGCTGCCCCACTCGGGGCGGCTTTGACGATCCCGCGCGCGGTTCGCCTGCCGCTCACGATGATCGTCGCGCCCTTGCCGCCATCGTCTTGGTCTTCATCCGGCCATGCCGCCCAAGCGCGGCCTTTGGCGTTAGTCATGGTACGCGATCCGGAAGCGGCGATGCTGACCATCTCCTGCCTGCGCGATCTCTTCGGCTTCACACGTATGGAAGCCGTGATCGCGGCCGATCTCGCGGGCGGCCTGTCTCTCGACGCCGTGGCAGTGCGGCGCGGGATCGGCGGTGCGACCGTGCGCTCCCACCTCAAGCGCATTCTCGCGAAAACCGGCACGCACCGGCAAGCCGAAGCCGTCGCGCTCATCGCCCGTAGCGTGGCCGGGCTGGATACGGACAACGCATTTCTCCCCTGAACAGGGGACGAAACCCCCATCAGACGGGCTTATCGCTAGGCACCGAACAGCCTGACGGCGGACGGTCATGCCTCATGTGCGTTTATTACATGGAATACGTGCCAGTATGTGCGCGGGGTAGCGCAGCAGGGGCGATTAAGGAACACCAGCCATATGATAATGAGGCGTATCACAATCACATCCGTGCTCGGCCTCTTGCTCGCCGGATGCGGAGCGACGGCGGCAGATTCCGCGCCGTTAGAAGATGAAGCCGGTTTTCTCGCGGGCTGTCGGGCGGAATTGGTCGAAGCGACCCCACAGGCAGCGTCATGGGCCGATGCGTATTGCGCTGACGAATGGCAGTTTGCGGGCAAGGCTGTACCGATGGCCGATGCGTTGGTGGCGCTCGCGCCGGAAGCGGGTAGCACGGTGGTAGCCGATATGCGCGCGCCACTAACCTCCGTGCAATGGTCTTCCGCCACCGAAGGAAAATTCGGTGATCTGACCACGGCGCTGTCCGGCAGCGGCAGGATTTCCTTCAACTGGCAAAAGCAAATGGGCGAAGTGCCGTATCGCCTGTTTCAAGCGCTGCGCATACGCGGCGTCACCCTCGAAACCCTTGGCTGTCCTACTTTTATGGGGCCTTCGTTGGGGCGGGAAAAGGTGATGCTGGTAAAACCCGAAGGGCGCATACCCTTCGTACTGGCGGTCTATAGCCGCTACGCGCCCACCGGCACGGAATACGGTGTCTATGAAGTCGATGCGGATTTCAGCGGCGCTGTGCCGGATCGCGCGGCGCTTGCTGCCGGACGCTACCCCGGCGGCGGCGGGCGCGCCTTCGCAGGTGAGCCGACCGGATGGGTCGCCGATTGCCCCGATCCTGAAAATTAAAGACCTCACTGAACGCGGCGCGGACCAGCGCATCCGGCGCCGAATAGATGGAAGAATTGGCCATGGGCTACTACTGGACGGTTTTCATTCTACTGATCGCGCTCTTCGGCGGCGGCGGCGTTATTGCAATCGTTCAGGGCTACCGGATGCTGAAAGGCGTCGATCGCGCGCGATTCAATCGGCGCAATCAATTCGGCGCAGAGACTTTTAAGGACTACGATACCGCCCACCGTGTCGAGCTATCGGAAAACATGCGGGGGGTCGTTGGACGCCTTGTGTTTCTGGCGGGAATTGGGTCCGCGCTCTTGTCTCCGGGTATTGCCTTGTTCATCATTTCAACCATGTGAATTGCTCATCCCGAATTGAACGAACTCGATTCTGGATTCATGCGCCCGTCGCGTTGCCCTGTATTCACAAACGGAGAGCGTCTTGGACTCGAACACCGCCGCGCGGCCACACGAAAACCCCGCCCGTCAGCGCCCCGTCTGGCTGCGCGTATTACTTTGGGTCGGCGCGGTGTTCATCTTGTTCAACACCTTGGGCGTGGCGCTGTTCTTTGTATCTGGGCCAAGCATCAACATGGGCATGCTGGTGCGGCTGGCGCTGGTTGGTGCGGTGGTCGCGCTGCCCTTGTGGAAATGGCACGGCATGAACGTGCTGCGCACATGGAACAATCCGAAGATCGCCAGCTTCACGCGCCGCGACGATCCCGCGACAGGCGGTTTTCTGTTCGACGTGGAACCAGCCCGCGCGGCGCGCATGCCTGCGCTGCCATTGTTTGCGGTGGGGCTGTTCCTCCTGCTGAACGCGCTATTAGTGGGCACCCGTTCGACGGGGGGCTTCGTCTGGCTGTATATCGTCGCGGTCGTGTGCATCGGCGTCGGCTGCACGTTCGTGCTGCCCGGCGCGCGCGACCGTAAACCCGTCAAGGTCTCGGTCGCGGGCCATGGCGTACAAAGCGGCGACATCGGCATGCCGCTCAAGGCCGTGGCCGATCTGCGCGTGACGCATGGCGGGCTTGTCGTTGATCCCGATCCGCTTATGCCGGGGCGTAACGGCGTTTCCACCGCCGCCATGGCCGGGCGGCACATGGGTCGGCGTCAAGAAAAGCGCGGCTATGCGGTCACGATCCGCGCCGATGGTGAAAGCTCGGACAGCCTGCTTGCGGGCGGCCTCACCGAAGATTGCGCACATGCTCTGGCCACCGATCTTGATAAGGCGATTGAGGTTGAACGGGGGAAGCTGGCCGTCGCGCCTGCGGCGGCCAACGTTGCTCTCTGACGGTAATGCAAATTCGCGCATTGTTCGACGATGGACGACGGACGCAGCGAAGTTGATCCGTGTGCGACTGACATACAAACAAGGAATGTGGCGCAGTCATGCGCGCACGGCGAAGACATGATGCAGAGCGGATGAAAGCACGGGCGCGGCGTGTTATGGCACTATGGCACCATGACAGACCTGTTGCCGCGCTGTCACTCCGTGCGCTCGGCAAGGTCGCGTCAACGCATGAACAGCCATGTTCGTGCTGGCTGTGCGGCGGCAGAAAAGACGTGTCGCCGAAACGCGAACGTGGGTTCGATTTCGGTGGCTGACGTTACTTAATCAAGTCGGCAATATTGTTGCCGCAACAATGCGGCGGTGGTGCTGACCTCAGTCTTCGCGATCATGGCGCTCCTGGGCGACCGTTACCTGGGCTGGGTATGGCTCGATCCTGCCATGGGCATCGTCGGCAGTATCGTCATCGCAGTCTGGGCGTGGAACCTGCTACGCGATACAGCCGCGGTGCTGCTCGACACCGGCAATCCGCGGATTGAGCGGAAAGTCCAGCAAGAGGTGGAAGGCCCGGGCGATACGCGCATTGTCGACCTGCATGTCTGGCGGCTTGGCCCCGAAGCCCACGCCGCGATCGTCAGTGTTACCGGCAATGCCGATACGCACGCGGTACGGTCGCGTCTCGCCCGCATCCATGAGCTTGCCCATGTCACGGTTGAGACGCGGTAGGCGGTCAAGTGCTCAATATCTGGCGCGCGCCACCGCGAAGAAGCTGCGTCCCTGCTCGGGAAATCCGTCGGTCAGCATGTAGTTCTCATCGAACAGGTTGCGTGCACCGACCCCAAGGCTGAAATTCTCGCTGATGGCGTAATCGACGCGAAGTGAGGCCGACACATATCCGCCAAGGTCGTAATAGACTGGCGTATTGCCATTGGCTGTCGCTGCTTCCACCGTGGTTCGCTTCGAGGCAAATTCAACGCTGGGCAGGATGGTGAGCGCAGGCACGGGCTTCCATGACAGCCAGACGATACCCTTGTGATCGGGCACGTCCGTCAGGCGGAATTCGCGGACAAATCCGCCGAGCGGTGCCTCCCCCAGACTGAACGAGCGATGGATATAGCTGTAGTTGAAACCGCCTTGCACATTGGCCAGCAGATCTGCTTCCAGCCCGGCTTCAAAGCCATAGTAATCGGCCGAGCCGATATTCTCACGCCGGTTGAGATTGGCATCGGTGCGGATTGTCACGAGCGCATCGTCAAGCCAGCTGTAATAGGCCGCCCCGAACAGACGCACCTTGCCCAGTGCCACGCTGCCGCCCGCTTCGAGGCTGGTCGCCCGTTCCGGATCAAGACCGGGGTTGGGCTCTGCCGTTCCGAACTGGCTGGAATAGCGTTCAAACAATGTCGGGAAGCGGATGCGCGATGACAGGCTGACGAAAGCGTCCTTTCCGGCGCCGTCCGACCAGTCGATGCGGCCTTGGGCGTTCCACCCTTGCGCATCCTTTAGCGGGTAGTTGAAGAGCGCGGGCGTCAGGTCGTCGTCATACTCTTCGGCTTTCGACATCTCGCGCCAATCGAAACTGCCGCCCAGCGTGAAGGACAGGCTATCGGAAATCGCCAGCCGGTTTTCAGCCGCGATGCTCCATGTGTGTTCCAGGCTTTGCTGATTGGGCTCTGCCATCACTCCGGGCAGATCGGGTCGGGAGGTTTGCGATTCATTGTGCTCGTCACGCCGGTAATGGATCGCGAGGCTGAGCTTGTTGCGCGGTGTCACGTCAACCGCCAGTTCGGCCGAGCCGCCTGTCGCCTTGTCATTATAGGGGCTGTCGAATGCCCGGCCCAATGTCTGCGTGGTCAATGTCCGGTCGTCAAAGGCCCGCAGAAGATTGTCATATTCGCTGTGGAACAGCCGCGTTTTCAGAATGCCGATGTCGCCAAGCGCGGTGGTGGAGAGGAAATAGATGCTCTCGATATCCCATTGCGGCTAGGTCCAGTTGCGCAGCACTCTGTTGCTGGTGGCCGAAACGTGCAGCGGGGCCTGTTTGGCGCCTTCCTGCCGCGTATAGCTGATTGCATATTCATCCGTGGCATTGGGCGTGAAGCCAGCCTTCAGATTGACACGCCAGTCTTCCGTGCGGGAAAATTCACGTGCGCCGCCATCTTCGTTCAACGCAGGTGTAAAGCCGCCTGCGAGATCCCAGTGATCGCGATAGCTGCGGGCGAAGCTCGCTTGCGCATACCACTGGTCCTGTCTGGTGCCGAGAACGCCAGAGACCGTGTAACCGGCATAGTCGGCATCCCGGTCCAGATCGAGAACCCCGCGCATTTCAGCCTCAAGGCTGCGCGTGGGCTTGCGGGTTACAAGGTTAACCGCACCACCCATTCCACCCGGCCCGTCGAGCACCGATGCATAGCCTTTCGCCACCTGAACTTCGGCGATGTCCGGAGTCAGGAACCGGCCATAGTCGAGCCGGTTGTCCGCGGGCAGGTATATGCGAATGCCATCGATCGACAGCGGCACCTGAAAGCGATCGAAGCCGCGCACGAAGATCAACCGTTCATTGCGCGATCCGCCACTGTTCGCCGCGACAACGCCCGGTATCAGATTGACGGCATCGTCCAGCGCGTTGCGATTGAAGGCTTCAATGGCAGGGGCGGACAGCGTTTCGCTGCCGATTGCGACACTCGCGCCGCGCGGCGCGGTGACGACGATCTGGCCGAGCGTGAAAGTACCAGCCTCTTCATCCGGCCCGGCGTCATTCTGTGCCCATGCACCTGACGACGTTGCAAGCCACACCACTGCGGCAAGTACCGATATGCTGCGCAAGATTTCCCCCTGAAAGACCGATTGTGAAACTCTCCTTAACTATATACATAGAAATATAGCTAAGCAAACGTATGGAGACATCGAGGTGAGAGCACTGACGGGAATTTTCACAGCAGGGCTGATGTTTGCAGCAGGATCCGCGCCTGCATTTGCAGAAGATCAGGCGGCATCGTGCGCTGCGACCAGTGTGCAGGAAGGTGCGTTTGCAGCATGGCCGGATCAGCGCGAAGGAACCGCAGAGGCAGTCACGTCGGAAAGCCTCTCCGATGCCCGATTGGAAGTCGGCGAGGCTGTGCGCCTTGATTTGCTCCCGACTGCGCAGGTCACCTACGCGGCTGAACCTGGCAAGGCAGAGCCAGACAGGACTTTTGGCGGCATGGCTGCGCTGGAAATCGGCCGGGCCGGGACTTATCGCGTCGCACTCGGTGGCCCCGCCTGGATCGACGTAGTGCAGGATGGCACGGCTCTGGCATCAACCGCGCATGGCCATGGGCCGCAATGCTCCGGCATTCGCAAGATTGTGGATTTCGACCTTCAACCCGGACGGTACATCGTGCAGATCGCCGCGAGTGCAACCGATACCGTGAGCATCATGGTGGTCGGCCCGGCCGGACTATAGGCTAATCGCCCTTGTGAGCGCGCGGCGCCGAGAGGATGGCATTGCTCAGAAACGTGCGGGCTTCGCACGAAGCTGCGTCCTGGACCGTGCCCTGCAACTGTCTGTATGCGGCCGCGATCGACTTTCCAAAATCCGTCACCGTGGCCCCGCCGCCGTGCTTGTTGCCGGGGGACGTCCTGACCAGAGGCTCGCCCCAGCAGCGGTTCATCGTATCGACCAGCATCCACGCACGGCGGTAGCTCATGCCCATCGAGCGGCCAGCCTTGGAGATGGAACCATGCTGTGTGATTGCGTCGAGCAGGTCGGCCTTTCCCGGCCCCATGGCGATTTCGTCACCACAATATAGCTGAATCTTGATCTTCAATGTGGCCATGGCCCAACAAGATAGGCTGCGGGGGTGCGGCACAGCAAGCAGGCAATGCTATCAGCGGCTGCGATTGACGAGCTCCTCAGTCTGCGTCCTGACAGTGTTCGCACAGCCCGATGACCTCGACGACGGTTCGAGCCGGGACGAAGTGTGCGTCGCCAGTTGCTTCCAAAATCGCCGGTTCAATCGACCTTGAAAGAAGGGGCCGGACGATCTCGCAGCTTGTGCATACCGATATGGCATTGGCCTGTGCAGGCAACGCGGCCCAGGCATTGAGACATTCGATCCGTTGAACGCATCGCCGCTGGGCCAGTCGGTCAAGTGTCCGATAGACCTGTACAGGGGTGATCCGGACAGGTGCCGCTTCTGCGATGCCATATGCACTTAGCGAGCGTCCACCAGTGCTGCGCAAGATCGTGAGCACCAGTTTGTCCAGATCTTCAGGCTTGCGTTTGGCCATATCGGACCGGGCTTTCACCCTTCTCTACCTCTGCAAAAAGAATGTTATGATATATTGTAACCTTCAGGACAAGCCGTTATCAGCCCGCTCCGATGGCGTGGGAAACCCATGCGCGCTGATCCATGAAGTTTGAAAGGAATGACAATGAAATCCCTTGGCTTGCTCGCAGGCTCATCCATGCTGGCAGCTCTGTCATGCGCCATGCCGGCATGGGCAAACGAATCGAGCGATGAACGCGAGGATTACGGGCAGCACAGCCGTCCGGATCGTGAGATTATTGTTACCGCTCACCCTCTGTCCGTTCTGTCGAACGAGACGGCAACGCCCGTCATCAGCCTTGAAGGCGATGATCTGGTCCACCGTGCCCAGTCAACGCTCGGCGATACGCTCGCTGGCATGCCGGGCATCAATGTCGATAACTTCGGCGGCGGTGCCGGCCGCCCGGTTATTCGTGGCCAGACTTCTCCACGTGTCCATTCGCTCAGCGATGGGGCCAACATTCAGGACGCCTCTGCCATCTCACCGGATCATGCTGTGACAGCAGAGCCTCTGCTTCTCTCGGGGATAGAGGTGCTGCGCGGTCCCTCCGCGCTGATCTATGGCGGCAGCGCCATTGGCGGAGCCGTCAATCTGCTGGACGAGAAGGTACCGACGAAGCTGCCGGAGGGTGGGATCACCGGCGTCGTCGAAGGGCGCTATGGCACATCCGATAATGAACGGGCCGGTGTTGTTGGAATCACGGCAAGCGTGGGGCGGCTTGCCCTTCGCGTTGAAGGCGTGAAACGCAAGACCGATGATTACGAGGTTCCGGACAAGTTCATCGAGCCGCAGGTCGATGGATCGTGGGCCGATACTTCCACCATAACCGTTGGCGGGTCGTGGATCAGCGACAATGGCTATGTAGGCCTTGCCTATACGCGCCAACACAATGATTACGGTCTTCCGGGGCACAATCACGCATATGAAGATTGTCACCCTCATGGCGCACACATTCACTGTGGCACGCATGGCGAGGAAGAAGACGACCACGATCACGACCATGAGGAAGAGGGCCACGCAGACGCCGTTTTCACGAAATTGCGCAGCGAACGCGTCGATTTCCGGGGGGAATATCGCGATATTCTGCCAGCCATCGAACGAGTGCGGCTCCGCGGCGCCTTTACCGATTACAGGCACAGCGAGATCGAGGAAGGAGACGTCGCCACAACCTTCAGCAACAAGGCGCATGATCTTCGCCTTGAACTGACCCATGCGCCGCTTGGCGGACTACGCGGCACGCTGGGCGTGCAGCACAGCCATAGCAACTTCAAGGCGATCGGTGAGGAACAGTTCCTGCCCCCCAGCAAGACCGACAATACCGCGTTGTTCCTGATGGAATCGTTCAAGGCCGGTCCGGTCCGCTTCGAACTGGCTGCCCGGCATGAATGGCAGACCATCAAGATCAACGACGGACGCAAGGCGACCCACCGCCCCTTCTCGGTTTCCGGCTCGGCAATCTGGGATATTGATGGCGATTATTCGGTTGCCCTGTCGCTTGCCCGTTCACAGCGCGCGCCCAATGTGCAGGAACTGTTCGCCAACACAGGCGCGCCATGGCGCGGTATCCATCTGGCAACCAACACCTGGGAAGTCGGCACGCCGACACTGGGCAAGGAAACCGGCAAGTCGGTCGATCTCACCTTCCGCAAGACCAAGGGCGACACCACCTTCACACTGGGCCTCTATCATCAGGATTACAATAACTACATCTTCGCCCGGACGCTCGACCAGTTCGAGGATTTTCGTCTGATCCAGTATATGGCCGCCGATGCCCGGTTTACCGGCATCGACGGGGACATTCGCTATCAGGTGACGCCTGATGTCGGTGTCGCTGTCTTTGGCGATTATGTCCGCGCCAAGCTGAAGGATGGCCTTGGCAATTTGCCCCGCATCCCTGCCGGCAGGCTTGGCGGCCGGGTCGATGGTGTGTTCGGCCCGCTCTATGGCGATGTGGAACTCTACCAGGTGTTTGACCAGGGCAAGATCGCCTCGTTTGAAGATCGTACGTCAGGATACACCATGATCAATGCCACGCTCGCCTACAGTCTCGATATTGGTGAAAGAGCCAATGCCGAACTGTTCCTGCGCGGGACCAATCTGGCGAACGAACTGGCCTACAATCACGCTTCGTTCATCAAGAATGCCGCCCCGCTGCGTGGACGCAGTCTGCTGATCGGACTTCGGGCAGGGTTCTGACCGGGTATACTATCCGAGGAAGGCCCTGCGACAGGGCCTTCCTCAACCTTCTGAAACCTGATCGTTAACGACACGGCGGAGATCAACGCAAATTCACCGAAAGTTCAGCGTCATCGCCGCAAGTCTCCGGGAACCTAGGATACAAGAGGGTTAGATATGCGGCGTATCCATAGTCTGATTGCAGCCACGGCCATTGCCGGCTTCGCAGTTCCGGCTTCGGCAGCAGACCCGGCCAGTCACAACACAACCCGTTCCAACAAAGCCTCGGGCATCGTTCAAAGAGATGACGGCCGCAGCCTTGAAATGGCTTCATCAAATAGCGCTGACAGGCTCGATAGCGAACCAAAAGACAAATATATTATTGAAAGAAGCCAGAGGTAGATATTTTTGGGCGGCGCCATGCGATTTTACCAATGAGCTCGCTCGCTCACAGGCGCCGTTCACACTCCCTGCTTTGATGGAGCACGCGGACAATCAGGATGCCGTTGTCCGTTGACTGGTAGAAAATAACATGTGCCTGCTGCCTGATCCGGCGCATGCCGGGCGCAAGCTCATCCGCGCTTCTGCCCAGGTGGGGGTTTTCTAGCAGCGATTTGAAGCAGGCTTGTAGCAGATCACGGTATTTGCAGGCCCGTTCAATCCTAAACTCGGCAATTGTGTAGTCAGCGATTTCGGCAAGATCAGATGCAGCCCGCCTGCCGATGTGCAGGTCAGGCATTGGCGGAGCGGCTGCGCTTCTCTGCTTCTGTCCATATCTCGTCGAGCGACATATCGCTCACGCCGCTTTCCAGGCCTTCTGCGATGGCCCGCCTCAGGTCGGCCAACCTGTTCTGCCCCTCCTGATCGCGGCGAACGAGATCACGGATATATTCGCTGTCATTCGTGAATGCGCCGCGTGCGATCTGTGCTTTTATCCAGGCATCCTGGCTGTCGCTGAGCGTGATGGTTTTGCGGATGGTTGCCATATGCTTCTCCTCCGGGAAACCAATATCATACTATTGGTGCAGGCTGCAATGTTGGCATCTTATGCAGCCTCAACGCTTTCGTGCTGATGCACGGATTGCGACGCCGTTCCGAGTGCTTCGGCGAGCCTGTTTCCGACCCTGTCTGCCGCCTCTTTCATAGGGTCATAGTCGATGTGGGCGTATATCATTGTCGAACGCATATTGGCGTGCCCCAGAATGGCGCCCGTCATGGCCAGCGCCTCACCACTGGAGGTTGAAATCGCACCCATCGTGTGCCGAAGGGTATGCGGCGTAACGTCCTTGAGTCCGGCCTTTGCCACAATTTTTGGCCACAGCTTCTTGGTGCCTTGGAAATAACCTTCGCCAATGTCTGCGGGAAAGACGTAGTCACTGCCGTCAGTGCGGTCGATATTTCGCAGGAAGCCAATGGCGGCACCTGACAAGGGACGCACCGATTGGCCTGTCTTGGTATCGGCCAGCAGCAGCAGCCCCCGGTCGAAATCAACCTCGCTCCATTGAAGCTCAACGATCTCTTGCCGCCGGCAGCCAGTCAGAATCCACAGGCGCGTGATGTTCAGTGCTTTGGCATTGAGCCCCTCTGCCTCCAGCGCATCGCAGGCTTCACCCAGTTTTTTCACTTCGGCGAGCGAGAGGAAGCGGGTGCGGCGGCCATCGGTCTTTTTTACGACGGCTTTCTCGCACGGGTTAGCCTCAACGAGGCCGCGCCTGACTGCAAAACTGTACATGGCGGACAGATCGCGAAACGCTTTGCGTGCGGCGCCTGGGCCACCACGCACCACGATACGCTTGCGATGACCGATCTTGCGATCATTGCGAGACTTGCCTTGCTCGACATCGTGGAAGAAACGTTCAACGTCGCCAGCAGTCAGCTCTGTGATGCGCTTGTGGCCCAGAAGGCGGACAACGTGGTGACGTAGGCGACCGATCGTATATTGCTTGGTTAGCGGCTTCATGGGTTCACCCTGCCGCACGCCGCGCTGAATATAACAGCCTTCCTCCTCGTAGAGGTCAACCAGCCCGCTAATTTTCAATTCCAGACGTTTTGAATTGCGCTCGGCAGCTGGATCTTCTCCGAATGCCGCTGCTCCCAGAATCTCTTTCGCGCGTTTCCGGGCCTGCTCAACGGTCAATGCTCCAAAGCGACCAATCGAGACAAAGCGTTTGGGGGCAGCCCGGCCACCACCATCTGCACGATAGCGGACAATAAACGTCTTGCTGCCACTGGGGCCAACACGAACCCCGAAACCAGGAATCTGGCTATCCCATATTTCATGGCGCTTCGCCTTTGGCTCTGTCGTATCAAGCAAACGCTTTGTGATCAGAATCGAATTTGAAGCGGCCATATTTCTACTCCAATGTTGGACCCCAACCTTCGGTTTGGGGTGACCACCAGGTGACCACCGAAATGGAAATCGCCGGTTATCTCCAGAGAAAGCTAGCGTAACTCGAAACGAATTATAGTCAACGAATCAAGTTCTTTAGAGGGAAATAGCGTAGAATCAGAAATGACTGGAAAAGGTGCTTGGGAAGCTTGCCAAGGTTGGGGTATCCGTGGACCATCAACCGGCAACGGTCGAGTTGTGCATCGGTATAGCCAGCCAGTTCGCCGCTGGTCACTTCGGCGGCAGTGATATAGCCCGAACCATCGGTAGTGAAGCTGACAGTGTTGTCGTTGGCCGTCGAATACATCGCCTGCACATCGTCCACAAAGAACGGGTCTGCCGCGCTGTCACCGCGCGCCATGGCCAGCGCCATGGGTGCATCGGCTTCGGTCATCAGCAGCGTAGTCCATGCCGTGTGGGCAATCTCGGTCTTGGCAATCGTTGTCTTGTAGATGCTGCCATAGTTCGCACCGACAACGGCTTCATCGCCGCTGGTGCATTGCGTCCATCCGGTAACGACCTTGCCGCCCGTCAGAACAGGCAGGTCAGTGCCATAACCCTTGACGCGCAAGGTTCCGGTTGCGGCATAAGGCCACGACAGCATATCGACAGACAGCGCACCCCTGACTTTCACGCCATCGCCTATGATACGCAGCGTCCTGTCGC
>JAGREQ010000239.1 GCA_020446465.1 Novosphingobium sp.
CCTAGGTGGCAACGGCCTAGTTACAGGATGACAGCGTGGGGCAAGGGTCGGTTTCGTCCATGGGATCGAGCGTTGTATCCAGATCATGCGGCAGCTTTTTCAGCTTCTTGCCCTTAAACGGCCAAATTCGTTGGTTGGAGGCAGGATCGCCCCCCGCACCATCGTCACCGGATGCGCTCGCATCATCCGGTGCTGGCGCTGCTTTATCACGCGCCTTATAGAGCGCATTCTCATGGGTTTGGGTCTCACCATTGTGCAGCGGATTTGCGGATTCTGATGCTGCGGCGTCGTTGACTGGTTCCGCAGGGCGCGTTGGTTGAGAAGCATAGGCCGCGCCCATGGCCGAAAGCGCCAGAGCGCCTGCCGCGATCAGGCCCGCTGTACTGGTCAGGAATTGTGAATGCCGACGCATAGTCACCCCCTTATCTTTTGCAATTGTTCAACATGGTTGAATATGATCGGGCGAACCTGAACGCGCGATGATGACGAAAAGCAGATATCATACACATTATGCAGATGGAGAGCGTGGGTTAGGCAGCATCTGCCATGTCGGCAGGCTGGACACCAAGGCGCAGACCCAATGCGCCCAGCACCGCCAGCATCGTGCCAAAAGTCGGGTTCCCCTCTTCGGACAGGGCTGCATAGAGCGTGGCCCGGTTCAGGCCGGTTTCCTTTTGCAAGGCAGTCATCCCCCGCGCGCGGGCGACAATGCCGATCGCATTGAGAATATATGCCTTGTCGCCAGTGGCGAAGGCGTCTTCAAGCAACATCACCTGATGTTCTGGAGTATCGAGATATTCAGCCGGGTCAAAGGGCTGAAGCTGTTCCGTAGTAGTCATGGGGGGTTCCTTTGATTGATGAGTGTTGCGGCCCTCATTCCAGTTGGGCCGCTATTTCCTTTGCCTTTGCAATGTCCCGGCTCTGACTGCCCTTGTCACCGCCAGTCAGCAGCACGATCAGTTCGCCGCCGCGTTCGGTGTAATAAACGCGATAGCCGGGGCCGATGGTCAACTTGATCTCGCGCACACCGCCGCCCACCGACTTCGTGACGCCATGGCCATTCGCAACGCGCGTGATAGCAATGGCGATGCGGGCCTTGGCCGTCTTGTCGGCAAGGCCGTCAAACCACTTGATGAACTTAGGTGTGCGCTTGATCGTCTTCATGATGCGTCTGGTATAATAGACGCATCAACAAGCGTCAATTAAAATCGACAGATTAAAGCGGTACCAGCGGAATTTATTCAGGCGAATGCCGGTTGCTGTTTCAACATAAATGATCATGTGATCCTTGCCGCCAATGTAACCCAGTGCCTGGAAGCGGACGTTGAAAAGTGCCTAACAGCTTTGGACTCGCGCAGTTTCAGGCGGCAATAGAACTTTTCGGAAAGCCATCCCTGATCGCAACCTCTATGGGGCGTTCAGTCGATCGTATTGCAGATCTCTGCTGGCCGTCAGAGTTGACGCTTGGCGCAAAGGGCATGAGTTCCTGCATGTCTCCCTTGATCGAAATCGCCATGATCAGCCCAACCCCATCCACCTTCGCATGGTACATCAATGTGTCTGCTTGTTTGAGTTCAGCATCAATTGACTTTGACCCCGCCGGCAGGACCAATACACCCAGGCTGCATTTCAGTCTGGTCTCCCCTTCAAAGTGGGCAAGGTTCAGCACGCGGTGTAACCGTTTAGCTACAATTTCAGCTGAGGCAGTGTCGTTCACTCGCAAAAAGATCACGAATTCGTCGCCGCCGATGCGGGCGAACACATCGTCCTTTCGCACAGATTTCCTGACGCGATCCGCAAAATCCCGCAGAGCCTCATCACCAGCTTCGTGGCCGCGCCGATCATTCAATCGCTTCAGCCCATCAACATCGGCATAAATTAGGACCGTTACGCCTGTTTGGCTTGTCTCGTCTCCGACTGCTTCAAAGAATGCCTTTCTGTTGAGCGCGCCCGTTAGCGGGTCGAGCCGGGCTGCGCGCCACTCAATTTCCAGTGCAGCACGTGCCACACCAAGCATCAAAACTATCGCCAGAGCGCTGCTTAACTGCAGCGCCATGATAATTGGCCCACCTTGAATAGGTATCGTATGACCATTCAAGATTTGAATGGATAGAATGAACAGACCAAGTAGGACTGCAAATCGATTTCCAACAAACCAAGCGCCAAATGCACAGATAAGTAGGAAAAACGCCTCGAACTCGATCTTAGGAGCGATATGGCTGGCGTAGATAGTGGTAAGGGCGCATCCAGCTAAAGACGTTGCAGCAAGCTTTTTCGGAACCTGCATAAAAAACGGTTGCCCAAGCCGAAAGGCATGGGATTTCGATTTACGTCTATCGATCTTTCGTCTGGACACCATGAACGGTGTGTAGCGTGAGTATAGCTAAATTTTTACTAATGACCGCTGACATTGCGAATGTGCAATCGCCATGCGCACAGCCGTCCTCGCTCAATTAGCAGACAAAGGGGGCACCATCTCAATTGGGTCTATCTGCAGGTAATATGATCCGCGTCACCTTCCAGCCCAATCCGTCTCGTTCAAACATCAGGCTTGGCACTTTGCTTCTATCCGGGGCATCTGGTGTGGCAGTGAATCGATTTAGTTCGTCACGCTTGATAGACCAATCAGTCTGATTTTTCGTTGATTTCTGATACTCTGCGCCAGGCTGCTCGAAATTCCCAGTATTGATTATGATCTGGATTCTTTCAGCAGTCACGAACCTGTAGACCAAACCATCAACCGCTTCCATGGTCTTCATCAAGATCTGTGTCTCCGGCCCCTGTATTTTGTCGATCGCCGCATTCCTAACCAATTCCGCGCGTAAATCTGCCGTCAGGTTTTTCCGTACTGTCGGAAGGTCAATGCTGTCGTAAAGAGCATCAGCATCACCGGCAGCAGCAGCATCGCGCATTTCCATCATGGCGTAAGATGGTGACTCAAAATCCCACAATGCCGCTGCCGCAAAGAACGATACGACCAACAGACTTACGGCTAGGCATGTTTTCTTCAAATCTTGCTCGCTAAACGTTCCTGACGACCTCCACTACGTAGCCAGTCATATTTAATTCGTTAACGAATGCGATATCGCCTCAACTTTCAGGTGCGCCCAGCCCACCTTCAGGAAGTTTGATGCGCGTCACCTTCCAACCCAGGCCATCACGCTCAAACACCAGGCTTGGTACCTTGTCCCCCTCCGGGGCATCTGGTGTGGCAGTGAAGCGGCTTAGGCCGTCACGCTCGATCGACCAGTCTGGCTGTTTCTCATCAGACACATCATTCTGTGTCCCAGGCTGCTTGAACTTCCCGCTCTTGATCATGGCTTCAATGCTTTCAGGGGTCACAAACCCGTCGATCAGACTATCGACCATGGCCATGGCAATCATCGAGCCGAAGGCCTTCGCCCCATCCGCCTTGTCATTGGCCACATCCTTGACCAGTTCAGCGCGTAAGTCGGCCTTCAAACCTTCTCGCACAGTTGGGAAGTCAATACTGTCACGCAGGCCATCTGCATCGCCTGCAACCGCCGCATCACGCATCTGCATCATGGCGTAGGACGGTGACGCAAAATACCACGATGCCGCTGCCGCAACGAACAATACGGCCAGCAGCCCGGCAATCATCTTTCTCGACATATTACCCCTAAGCCCCTGAAGCTAAACTTTCCGAACGATCGCGACGACGCGCCCAACAATGGTCATTTCACCATCAAAGGCGATTTCTTCAGGCAGGCCTCCATCGGATAGCAGGCGAATGCCTTGCCCGTCCTTGGTCGGACGCAGCCGCTTGATCATGCCCATGCCGCCCATTTCCATGGCCCACAGTTTATCCCAGATGCGCGGAGTGCGCTGGGCCGTGTCGATTAGAATAACGTCCGCGTCCTGAATGGTAGGCGTCA
>JAGREQ010000240.1 GCA_020446465.1 Novosphingobium sp.
ATTTCCATGTCCACATCTGCGCGGGCAGGGTTCTGGGACGGATGATCCCGCTCTGATCCGGCGTTCCGGGAGTAGTGCCGACAGGGCGGGGCATATTTGCGCCGCGCCGAAGATGACAGCTTGCCCAGTGACTCCCGGTAACGCTACACCCTGTGCCGATGGCCGACCCTGACGACACTTTGCTGCCCCCGACTGGCCAGTTCGATGGCGCCCGGCACCGTTTTCCTGTGCGGGTCTATTTCGATGACACGGACGCAGGCGGGATTGTTTATCACGCCAATTACCTGCGCTGGTTTGAGCGCGCGAGGACAGAAATGATCCGTTCCCTTGGCGTCGATCAGCAATCCGCGATTACAGGTGGGGAAGGGGCCTTTGCCGTAACCGAGCTTGCGATCCGATACGTCAAACCGGCACGCCTTGGCGATGCGGTCATCGTGGAAAGCACTGTCGTTGCAGTTGGCGCTGCCACCTGGCGGGTTCGTCAAGTTGCGCTGCGCGGGGCGGACCTTCTGGCTCAGGCTGATGTACGAATCGGCTTTATCGATCCCGGCGGCAAGGCCCGTGCCCAACCGCGCCCATGGCGTACAGCGCTTGCTTCTGTTCTTCAGAGTGAAAGGCATTCATGAGCATTTCCGATCTTCTTGTCGTGGCAGGCGCTGAGACGCCCGGCCGGCTCAACCCCGTCAAGCTGTTCCTTGATGCCGATATTGTCGTGCAGGTTGTCATGGCCGGCCTGATCCTGGCGAGCATCTGGGTGTGGACGATCATTATCTCGTTTTCCTTGCGGATTGCGCGGGTCAAGTCGCAAGTGACTGCTTATGAAAAGGATTTCTGGATCAAGGCGGAAAACCGCCCGACCGAGGAGTTGCGCATTCGTAATGAAGGCCCGGCTGCGCGGGTAGCGGCTGCTGCGATTGAAGAATGGCGTGAATCCAGCAGCGGGTCGGGCGCGGCGGATCGCGATGCGCTCCGCCAGCGGATTGCCGGGGCGATGGAAAGCCGGGTGGCGCAAGAAGCGGACGACCTTGCAGAGCGTTTGAACTTTCTGGCCACTGTTGGGTCAGTCGCGCCCTTTGTCGGGCTGTTCGGCACGGTCTGGGGTATCATGAACAGCTTTTTCCAGATCGGCGCGCAGCAGAACAGTTCACTGGCCGTTGTTGCGCCTGGTATTTCAGAGGCGCTGTTTGCAACGGCCATCGGGCTGTTCGCAGCTATTCCGGCGGTGATCGCCTACAACCGCTTTTCGCACCGGGTGAACATGCTGGAGGCGCGGTTGCAACGCTTTGCCGACCGTATTCACGCCTTCTTCAGCCGCCAGATGGACAGGCCGTAATGGCCATGGGGATGGCCGGTTCGTCCCGCCGTGGCGGTGGCCGCCGGTCGCGGCGCGCGCCAATGGCGGAAATCAACGTGACGCCGCTCGTCGATGTCATGCTGGTGTTGCTGATCATCTTCATGGTGACGGCCCCGTTGCTGACAGCGGCTGTGCCGCTCGAACTGCCTGACAGCAGGGCCAAGGCCCTGGCAGAAGAGGCCGATCAGGTAACGGTATCCATCCTTGCTGACGGGCGCATATTCCTTGATAGCGACGAAGTATGGCCCGGCACACTGGCTGACAGGCTGGCAGGTATTCCCCGCGACATGGCCGGAAAGCCGCCGTTGGTGACGCTGCGGGCTGACAAATCGCTGCGATACGGCAGGGTGATGGCCGTCATGGGCGAATTGAACCGGGCCGGGTTCAATGCGATTTCGCTGGTCACAAACAGTTCAGTTTCGGCACCATAGGTTTGCCTCCATGCACCTTGCCGCCCTTCGCCCTGAAGAACGTCTTGCCCTGCTGGTGGCCTTGCTGCTTCACCTCGGGCTAGTGGCTGCGCTGGTCTTGCAACCCGATCATAACCCGGTTGTCCCCATGCCGGAGCGGATGACGGTCAGCCTTGCGAGCGACGTGGGACTCCAATCTACGGCGCCTGAATTATCGGCGGCGGCCCGCGCGGCACAGGCCCCCGTGATTGCCGACGTTCCGGCTCCTCCCGAACTGGCCGAAGCGCCGCGTGCAGAGCCTGTCCCTGCGCCTCCCCGGCCTGCACAGGCACGGCCAGACCCGCAACCGCGGCCCAAGGTGCAGGAGCGAACGCAGCAGGTCGCCAAGCCCTCACCAGCCAAACCGGCGACGCGGCCTGCACAGAAGAAAGGCGGAGCCAGCCGTATCGGTGACAGCTTTCTGGATGGCGCAGCATCGGGGAGCGCGAATGCTGACAGCCGATTGCCCGCTTCGCAGATTGGCGCGTCAGCCAAAGCGTCCTTGTCAGATGCAATTGGCCGTCAGCTAAAGCCGCATTGGTCCAGCCCGCAAGGTGCCGATGCTGAACTGCTGGTGACAGTGCTGGCATTTGATCTCAACCCTGATGGCAGTCTTGCCGGAACGCCGCGCGTGGTGCGGCAGGCGGGGGTTACGGCCGCCAACCAGCCGCAGGCGGGGCGTCATGCTGAACTGGCCATTCGCGCTGTTCAACTGGCAGCCCCTTTTGATTTGCCGCCAGAATACTACAATGCCTGGAAACGCATTTCCGCGTTCCGTTTCGACAGGAAGTTGTCGCAGTGAAGAAAATTATCGCTCTGTGCTGTTTTGCCCTCGCTTCGCCACTCGCCGCGCAGGAAATGGATGCACCGTCCGTCCCGATCGAGCAATCCGCTACGGGTCTGGAGGATGAAGGCGGGCTGACCGGGTCTGTTTCTGATGAAAAGGCATGGCAGGATCTCGGCATCGCCATTCCCGGTTTTGCCACCGATATAAACCTGCCAACGCCTGCCAATGCCCAGGGCACGGCTGCGCTGGGGCGGGAACTGGCGCGCGTGATAACCGCGGACCTCAAGAATAACGGCCTGTTCCTGCCGGTTGGCCCGGATGCTCTGCCGCAGCCCGCCTTTGGTGAGATCACGGCGCCTGCATGGCCGACATGGCAGACGCGAAATGCAGACATGCTGGTGCAGGGCTATGTGCGGGCCGGTGGTGACGGTCGGCTGACGGTGGGCTGTTACCTTTACGATGTCAGCCTGCAGAGCGAGCTGGTGCGGCAAGGCTGGGTGGTGCAGCCGGCTGACTGGCGACGCGCGGCGCACAAGTGCGCTGACCTTGTCTATTCACGGCTGAGCGGCGAAGCACCATTCTTTGACAGCAAAATCGCCTATATCGCTGAAACGGGGCCGAAAAATAACCGGGTCAAGCGACTTGCGATCATGGATTCGGATGGTGCCAATCATCGTTTTATCACCACGGGGCAGAGCACGGCGCTGACACCGCGCTATTCGCCCGATTATGGCTCCATCGTCTATCTCAGCTACTTGCGCGGCAACCCGCGTATATTTGTTTACAACATTGCCAGCGGATCGCAGCGCCTTGTCACGCAAAGCAGCAATCCGACCTTTGCCCCGCGCTGGTCACCCGATGGCAAATATATCCTCTATTCGATGGCAGTGAACGGCAACACCGACATCTATCGTGTCTCGGCACAAGGCGGGCAGAGCCAGCGCCTGACCAGCGGGCCGGGCATTGACGTGGGCGGAAGCTATTCGCCCGATGGCTCGCGGATCGTGTTCGAAAGCGATCGTTCGGGCAGCCAGCAATGCTATGTGATGAATGCCGATGGTTCCAACCAGAAGCGGATCAGCTTTTTTGGCGGGCGCTGCGCCACGCCTGAATGGAGCCCGCGTGGCGACCAGATCGCCTTTACCCATATTGCAGGCAATTTCCGCATTGCAGTCATGAGCCCTGCAGGATCGAACGTGCGCGCGCTTACCGATTCCTGGCAGGATGAGGCGCCCACATGGGCACCCAACGGCCGCG
>JAGREQ010000241.1 GCA_020446465.1 Novosphingobium sp.
GCCGTTCGAGAAACCTGACGGGCTAAGTGGACCGTATGCAAACAGCATGTTTGGAAAGTCTGCTATCGCCATGCCGAGATAGGCGCGTAACCCGTCTTCCCAAGCTTGTGAAACAGACAGGCCGTTCGTCCCCGTGATGTTCATATCGACCATGCCGCCGCGCCCGGCATCGAAGCCGGTGGCGTAAACGATGAGGTCGCATTCCACCTCGCCGTCAGCGGTCTCTATCGCGTGCGGTTTGATCTGGGTGATGGGGGTTGCCTTCAGATCGACCAGATCGACATTATCCTGCGCGAAAATCTCGTAATAACACTGCTCGAGCGAAGGTCTCTTCGTGCCGAATGGATGGGGTGGTTCGGAAGGCGCGAGCTGTTCAACAAGATTGGGATCGGAGATCCTGTCGCAAACCTTGTTTCGCCAGAAATCATAGGCGTAGCGGTTCGCTTCGCGATTGATCAGCAGGTCGGCGAAATTGTGATACCAGAACCTGAGGCCGCCTTTCTGCCACAGATATTCGAAGTGTGCGGTGCGCTCTTTCTCGTCAACTTCGAGCGCCGAAACGTCCAGCGATTGAGATTCGAACCCTCCGCTGGTCTGCTTGCGCGTTTCGAAGATAGCAGCATAATCCTGCTTGTCGCGTTCTTGATCTTCCTTTGATAGCTTTTGCTGCCGCATGGGCAGCGCCAGGATTGGTGTTCTTTGAAATAGGGTCAGCTTCGATGCGGACTTCGCGGCTTCCTGCGCGACTTGCACACCGCTTGCCCCGGTGCCGATCAAGGCAATCTTGCGTCCGCTGAGATCGCCCCCCTGTTGTGGCCAGCGCGCCGTGTGAAACCATTCGCCTTCGAAATCCTCAATGCCGGGAAAATCAGGGATATGCGGCTTTGATGCGAAACCAATAGCGGGCAAGAGGAACCGTGTCGTAACAGTTTCCTCTCCGTTGAGTTGCAGGCGCCATTGCTGCGCCGCTTGCTCATAGTTCGCGCCTGTGACCCGTGACCCCATGCGCATCATGGGCCACAGCTTGAGTGTATTACAAACATGATGGAAATACGCTCTTAGCTCTTTCCATCCGGGAAATCGTTCGCTCCAGGTCCATGATTTCCACACTTCAGGTATTGAGTACTCGTAGATCGGCACCTGCGAATCCACTCGTGCGCCCGGATAGCAATTCCAATACCAGATACCGCCCGGCTCGGCCGCAGCATCCACCAGCAACACGTTGAACCCGGCGTTACGTAACTTGTGTAACAGGTAGATGCCGCTGAAGCCGGCACCGACGATTAGGGCGTCGTAATCAGGAGAAGCCCGCTTGCTCATCACGCGACCGTCAAACGCTCGGCGATTGCTTTCGCTGTTGCATAGTCGGCCTTGCCGTTGGATGCGCGCAGGGCTGTTTCCGTTGGATGGATGGCCTTTGGCGTTTTGTAGCCGGCCAATTGCTGACGAACATGGTCTTTGACGCCTTGCTCGTCGAATGCAGCGTCGCCACTCAGGTGCACGACGGCGATGACGGCCTGGCCCCATTTTTCACTCGGCACGCCCACGACCAGCGCGTCAGCGATGGCGGGATGGGTCTTGAGGACTTCCTCGACTTCTTCCGGATAGACCTTTTCACCAGCCGTGTTGATGCACACGCTGCCACGGCCCAGCAGGGTCAGGCTGCCATCGGCTTCGACCGTGCACCAGTCGCCTGGAATCGAATAGCGCACCCCGTCGATAGTGCGGAAGGTCTTGGCGGACTTTTCGGGATCCTTGTAATAACCCGCCGGGATTGCGCCCTTGCGAGCGATATATCCCGGTACGCCGCTGCCCGGCGTTACTTTCTGGTCGTATTCATCGAAGACATCGCAGAATTCACCGATCCCGAATTTCGCGGTGTTCGTACCCCCATCTGCGGTTGTGACGGAGAGGCCGAAGCCGAGCCCTTCGGAAGCGCCAAAGCTGTCCATCAGCACCGCTTGGGGGATATGCTTGCACAGGCCAGCCTTGACCTCCTTGCTCCACATCACGCCGGATGAAACAATGGAGACAAGGCTGTTTGTGTCCCAGCGACCGGGATTATCGTCCAGCGCCTGCAACATCGGTTTGGCAAAAGCGTCGCCCACAATTGAAATGCTTTCCACCTTGTGCGTATCAACCGTCTCCCACAATTCAAGCGCATCGAAAGATGGGTCCGACAGAGTCACGATGGCACCGCCCGACATGAGCGTGCCGATCGCAGTGATGAAGCCTGTCCCGTGCATTAACGGGCAGGAGGGAAGTGTACGTCTGCCCGGCCCTTGACTGGTGATTAGGGCGACGTTTTCCTCGACTGTTTGCGGAACGGGGCCGAGCAGCTTCTGGGCGTCCAGTTGCGCCTTGCGCATATCGTCGTGACGCCACATCACGCCCTTGGGCATCCCTGTCGTGCCGCCGGTATAAATGAAGAGCAAATCGTCAGGCGAGCGCGTGATGCCGAGCGCTGATCCATCACCTTCCTGCGCGAGAATTTCATAAGGGATCGCAAAAGGTGCGATTTGCGAAGCATCGCCAATTTCAACGAAGGTGTGAACCTTTCCGAGCCGGTCCTTGAGTTCGACGATACAGTCACGGAACTCCGAACTATAAATAATCACCTCGCTGTCAGAATCATCAAAAATGTAAAAAACTTCTTCGGGGCGATAGCGGTAATTGATGTTCACATGAGTCAACCGCCCCTTAAAGCAGGCCGCCATCAGCTCACCATATTCAGGGCGGTTGCGCATGTAGAAAGCCACCTTGGCGCCGTCGCTAGCTCCGCGTTGTCGCAACGCGCGCGCGACATTGTTCGAGCGCGCGGACATTTCGGGCCAAGTGATGATCCGGTCGCCGTGTATCAAGGCCGGAGCGTCTTGAGGCATGGCGGGCTCGATTGCGTCGAGAATGTCGCCGAGATTCCATTCGATCATGTTGCTTGATTCCTTCAAGACTGGGCCGCAAATCTCGCAGCCGTATACAATGAGTGTATTACGGGGCTTTTATCCAACCCTGTAGGGCTGCCAATTCGGCCCGCACCGTTTCGGGGCCTCCAAGCGCTTGCCGGTCGAAGCCAATACGTTTGAACCAGTAATGAAGACCCATCAGGTCCGTAAATCCCATTCCGCCATGCACTTCGGTGGAGGTGCGGGCGACAAAGCGATGGACTTCGCCTGTGTGTGATTTGGCATGGCAGGCGAAAATGGATGCATCCTCCGGTATCGAATCGAAGGCGTGGGCCGCATACCAGACAAGCGAGCGGCATGGCTCATGACGTGCGGCCATCTCCGCGCACATGTGCTTGACGGCCTGGAAACTGCCGATGAGCCGGCCAAACTGCTCGCGCTGGCCAGAATAATCGACAGCCTTTTCGATCATGGCCTGGCCTGCGCCAAGGCTGTCAGCAGCTAAGATCACACGGCCCGCATCGCGCAACCGGCCCACTGCAGCTCCCCCATCATCAGCCAGTGGTTCCGCTTCGGCCCCGTCAAACCGCAACTCCCCGACGCTGCGGGTCCGATCGATGGTCGTCAGCGCGATAGCCTTCAGGCCCGACGCCTTGGCACCGACAAGGTGCAGCCTGCCGCCGGAATCGGCGACGATGAAGGCATCGGCTCCTTCGAAATCGAGTGCGAACAGGGCGGTGCCGTTGAGCTTCCCGGCAGCAAAGGAAACCCCCGCGCCGTCGCGCACCTCGATTGTCTCGGAAATCGCGACACCGATACGCGCCTCGCCGCTCGCGATCTTTGGCAGCCAGTGGGCCTTTTGCTCCTCGCTGCCTGCCTCGCTCAGAGCGATAGGCGACAGAACATGACTGGCGAGA
>JAGREQ010000242.1 GCA_020446465.1 Novosphingobium sp.
CTGGTCAAGCCCGCATGAAGATGTCGCACGCGCAATCCACTGATCGGGTCGCGCCAATCGGCTGCAACATCGAGCGCAGGCACCAGCACGAAGCCGCGTTCGCGAAAGCGGGAATGCGGAATAATCAGCCGCTCACTCGCCCACACTCCGCCAGACCATAACACGATATCAAGATCGAGGACGCGCGCGCTCCACACTTGCCCGCGCCCGTGCCGCCGCCCGAAGCGGGCCTCTATCGCTTGCAGAAAATCCAGCATGGCATCAGGGCCAAGCGTGCTTTTCACGATGGCCGCGCCATTGGCATAGCGGCGCCGCGACGGGCCGAGCGGTGCACTGTTCACAATGCGGGACGTTGCAACAACAGCACATTCCCTGCTGCCCAGCGCGGCAAAGGCTGCCCGCACGACATCGCGAGGCCGCCCGAACCGGGGATGACGAACGTTCGAGCCAAGCGCGACGAGGTAGCGGTTCACTTGTCCTCGCACAGCCGTCCATAAAGCTGCGGCCTGCGATCACGAAAGAATCCCATTCCGGCCCGATGCGTTGTCGCACAGTCAAGATCGAGCGTCGCAGCCAGCACTCCGGTTTCCTCACCTCCAAAAGAAGCGACAAAATCGCCCCATTCGTCAGCGACGAAGCTGTGCCCATAGAAACGCTGGCCATCTTCGTCGCCAATCCGGTTGGCGGCGATCACGGGCATACAGTTCGATACGGCATGACCGATCATCGCCCGGCGCCACATCCGGCTGGTATCGAGTTCGGCATCGTATGGTTCAGAACCGATGGCGGTGGGAAAAAACAATACTTCCGCCCCCATAAGCGCCATGGCGCGCGCGCATTCGGGATACCACTGGTCCCAGCAAACCCCGACGCCAATCCGCGCCATGCCCCCCGTGTAAGGCACGTCCCAGACCTTGAACCCGTCATTGCCGGGACGAAAATAGAACTTTTCCTCATAGCCCGGCCCATCGGGAATATGGCTCTTGCGATAAGTGCCCATGATCGCACCATCAGGCCCGATCATGGCGAGCGTATTGTAGTAATGGTGGCCATCGCGTTCAAAAAAGCTGGTCGGTATCGTCACCTTCAACTTTGCGGCCAGCGCCTGCATGGCAATGACGGAGGGGTGTTCTGCCGTCGGGCGGGCGAGCGCGAACAGCGCCTCATCCTCTACCTTGCAGAAATAGGGGCCGGAAAACAGTTCCGGCGGAAGGATGATTTGGGCGCCTTTCCCCGCCGCTTCTTCGACCAGCGCGGAAACGGCGGCGATGTTCGCGCCTTCATCCGCAAGGCCAAGGGGAAGCTGCAAGGCTGCGACAGTGAGGGTTCTGGCCATGCCTGCCATCTATGCCGCCGCACGCATATAGACAAGCGCGCGTGATACGCTCCGCGCGCGCTTTATTTGCGCCAGCGCGCGATGAAGAAACCATCAATGCCGCCGTGATCGGCCAGTTGCGATGGGTCAGTGCGGACATGGCCCGTTGCAGTGGGCGAAACGCCCTGGGGCAATTCCTCACCGCGGACAGGATCGGGCGTCAATGCACAATGGCTGGCGATCTCTTCGCCTTCCTGTTGTTCCAGCGAACATGTCGCATAGACGAGTGTGCCACCGGGTTTGCAGAACGTCACGGCGCGCTGCAACAGTTGTGCTTGCAATTCCGCCATCTCCGCAATCTGGCGTGGACCGATACGATGGAGAACATCAGGATGCCGGCGACAAGTGCCTGTGGCCGTGCAGGGCGCGTCGAGCAGAACCGCATCGAACGCCTCCGGCGCATCCCATTGCAGCGCATCGGCAGTCACAACGTCAGCATTCAGCCCCGTGCGGGCGAGATTCTGGCGCAGACGTTCGCAGCGCCGCGCGCTCATATCCAGCGCCGTAACCTGCCAGCCAGCCGCCGCAAGTTGCATGGTCTTGCCACCTGGAGCCGCACATAAATCCAGCACGCGGGCGCGATTGCCTTCGCCCAGCAATCGCGCGGGCAGACTGGCGGCAATATCCTGCACCCACCATGCACCTTCGTCAAAGCCTGGCAGGTTTTCCACCGCAGACCCGCGCGCCAACCGCACATGGCCGGGCATCAACGATACGCCGCCAAGCCGCTCCGCCCATAGGCCCGTATCCGCATGAGTTTTAAGCGTCAGGTCAAGTGGAGGAGGCTCGGCCAGCGCAGCGGCAATAGCGGCAGCCCTGTCACCCCACCGTGCGATGACAGCACCGGGCAGAGCAGGCGCGGGCGGCAAGGCAACGGCGCGCTTCACCAGTGCGGAAAAAACGCCATGCGCCAGCCGTCGCGGCCCACCAGCCAGCAACGGCAAGGCGGTCGCAATCACCGCGTGCGGCGGCGTATCCAGCCGCAACCACTGCGCCAGCATGATACGCAGAACGGCACGGGCCTTTGCATCGTCAGGAAGGCGCTGCCGGGTCGCGCTATCTATCAGGGCATCGAGGTCCACCAGCCAGCGCAAGACCTCGCCTGCAATGGCGCGGGCAAGCGCGCGATCCGGCCCACTGCGCAAGTGCTGCATGGCTGCCCCTGCCGCCTGATCCAGCGTTTCGCCACGCCGCAGCACGGCATCGCCCATTTTGAGCACGGCACGGCGCGCGGGAAGTCCGGGAATATCGACCATCGCGCGTCGCCCTATCCGCAATTGCAATCGAGCGCCAGCGGCCCCACAATAGGACCATGACAAAGCCAGTAGCCAAACGCCCGGAAAAGTTCGTGAAGCCCAGTTACTGGAGCGATGCCCCCGCGCCCCGGCCCGAAGCCGCAAAACCGGGTAAAGACCCCGATGGCCTTTCGCCCACTCGCTATGGTGACTGGGTGAAGAACGGAATCGCTATCGATTTCTGATCAGGCCCAGCCTGACAGTTCCCGCCGCACCAGTGATTCGAGCATATCCATGCCGGCGTTCCCTGCATTAAGGCAGGTGAGCGCGGCATAGTGCTGTCCGCCAGCCTCGATAAACTGGTCCTTGCCCCTGATCGCCAGCTCTTCCAGCGTTTCAAGGCAATCGGCTGAAAAGCCTGGCGCCGCAATGGCAAGCCGCCGCGTGCCTTTCTTCGCTTCGGCCTCCAGCACCGTATCCGTTGCCGGCTCCAGCCATTTGGCCCGCCCGAAGCGGGACTGGAACGTCACCTCTATCCGCAAGTCCTGTCGCCTCAATGCCTCTGCCAGCAGGCGGGCGGTCTTGTGGCACTGGCAATGGTAAGGGTCGCCAAGGTGGAGCGTGCGTTCCGGCATTCCGTGGAAACTGAGCAGCAAGACCTCTGGCACGAAATCCAGTGCATCGATCTGGCCGCCAATATCCTGCGCGAGGGCGGAGATATAGGCGGGGTCGTCATGATAAGCGGGCAAAGTGCGGACCGCTGGCTGCCAGCGCATCCGGGCGAGCGCGCCAGCAGCGCAATCCACCACTGTGGCAGTCGTCGCCGCGCTATATTGCGGATAAAGCGGGGCAAGGACAATCCGCTCACAGCCGGCATCCTTCATGGCGGCAAGCCGGCTTTCGATCGATGGCTGGCCATAACGCATGGCCCAGTCCACCTGAACGCCTTTGCCCAGCCGCGCCTGTAACGCTGCCGCCTGATCGGCAGTAATCACTGCAAGCGGGGAGCCACGCTCCGTCCAGACCTGTTGGTAGGCATGAGCGGATTTTTTGGGCCGGGTATTGAGGATAATCCCGCGCAGAATTGGTTGCCAGATGATCGCCGGGATTTCCACGACACGCCGGTCGGACAGGAACTCCTTCAGATACCGCTTCACTGCCGCAGGCGTTGGCACATCGGGCGTGCCGAGATTGACCAGAA
>JAGREQ010000243.1 GCA_020446465.1 Novosphingobium sp.
GCGGCCTCTGCCAACGAAACCAATCCCCTCTGGTCGATCGTGTCCTCGAACCCAACCTCGTCGCTGACGCCCAATGCGAGCCTTACCGATTTTAAGCCGTCAGCATATCGTTGCTGCTGATAGGCATGGCGGCGGCGCTCGTCCTCTACCGTGGCGACCAAATCTCGTTCACGGGCGGCGGCCGCACGCTCTTCCGCATCGAGGGCGCGCAAGGCAAGGCGAACCATGGTCAACTTTGCGGTTTCGCCCAGAACCTGTGCGCGGGAACGGGTCTGGGTCTGTGACGAACGCCAGGCGAGGATGTCGGCGAGACGGCATTCCTGGTCGCGCGTCAGCCAGCCCCGAAGCACATCCCAGACCTGTTCGCGGCCGATCTCCGGCGGCGTCGCTCCCGTCAACGTCGGGAAGAACGTGCCGATGATGACAGGATCGATAGCTCCTTGATCGCCGTCGCTACGTCCCCGCGCGATCGCGTCTTCGATGGTGTCAGCCTGAACGACAAATTCTCCGCCCGGCAGCCCCAGCGGGCGGATGGCAACCCAGCATACGCCGTCGATCAGGATCTCTGCCGCGAACAGACCATTGGGAAGTCGCGCCATGAGGCGCAACCGTTGGGCGTCGGTTGCATAGCCCGGTTCGCCGAGACAGGCCCGAAGCAGGCGACAGAAGGTGGTCTTGCCACTGCCATGCGCTAAGGCGCGGCGGCCGCTGCTGGACATGTCCGGCGTCCAGATGATGTTGAGGCCGGGTTTCAGTGGCACATCGCGGATGAGGGTCTGGCGATCCTTGAAAATCGCCAGACGGCGAACCCAAAGCCGAGGGCCGGGCCGGCCTTCCGGCGCCTTCGGTGGTTTCATCACCGGGGCGAAAAGGTCGGCCTGACTAGCCATGGCCGAACCTCGCCCAGATCACACTGTCTTCCTGCGCGACGGCGGCGGTGAGCTTGCCGATTTCCATGCTGCGCACCGCGCGCATTGCGAAGGCGGCTCGCTGGGCATGAATGGAATTTTCCTCCAACCCTGCCGTGCTGAAATGCTGCCCCAACGCCCATGCTCCGTCGGTGCTTTCTGCCAACTGGCCTGATGTAATCAATGTCTCGAACATGGAACGCCATGCGGCGTTAATTGCCGGATTCAGCCTGATCGTTCCCTGCGCAGGCTGTGCGGTCGCGCCAAGAAGTCTGGTCCACTGTTTCTGATCGTCGGCGGTGAGCAAGGGCGTGAGCAGTGCAGGTTCCGCGAGGCTGGCGATGGCAAACCGGATATGTGAACCATCGGTCGCCGGGGCCATCTGCCAAAGCGCATACTGTGCCGCGTAGCGAAGACGGTCGCGCGGTTGAATGCTGGCCGGCCACGCCCACGCACCATCTGGAAGATCGGCGGGGGACGGTAGCGTGACGGACGCGGGAAGCGAGGCTGGTGTTGCGTTGGCTTCCGTCCGTTTCCAGGCATCGAGCACCAGACGCTCGGTGCGGTATTCGCCGTAGAGGCGGGTTTCCTTTTCTTTCAGGACACGGAATGTTTCCGAGGGGTAGTCCGCGCCTTTGGCCTTGGCGGGGTCGAGCACATAGCGCAGTTCCTCATCGGTCAGGCCGTATTTCCGGGCGAAGAAAACGTCCAGATCGGCACGCAACTGGGCGCGACGATCATCGTCCCAAGCGAAGGGCTGGCCGGAATATCCCAGATCCTCCGCCCAAGCCTTCATGGCGCGGCTGGTGTAAGTCAGCTCCAGAACGCGCGGTCGGATGAAATATAGGTCATCCTTGGAAAAGGCGGAGGGCGGCAGCGCCGCGAACTGTTTTAGATAGCTGTAAGTCAGGTGTGTCCCACCGATGGAAAGCCGAGCTATGAAATCGAATGGCAGCGACAGCCACATTGCCAAATGCGCTGCCGCAAGCTCAGCTCCCCCATTTAGGTAGAACAAGGGCATGGTGTGTCCAACACCCACCCTCGGAAACACACTCGCGATCACCGTCCGCTCATCGGTTGATCGACAGATGTCCCGCCATCCCATGAGCCAACGGGGTTGTTTGGCGACAATAAGCAATTCCGCCAGTGTGAGCGTGTCCTTCGGCCCCTCTGCAATGAGGGTTAGGTCCGCTTCCGTCAACGGCGTCTCGCGTTGCATCTCGGCGCCGGCCGCGAACGTCTTGGGATCTAGCAAGTAACGTTCGGGCGATGCCTTCAGCGCGCCACGCCAATCCTGCGCTCGGCCGAGAAGGCGGAAGATGTCGGCCTCTCGTGCTGGGCGCCCTTCGAGGGCAGGAAAGGCCCCTATCAGCCATGTGATGAGCGCTTTGAGCGCCGTGGAACGCGCGCTTTCTTGAGCATCACCCCCTGCCTTGCGGCGTCCCTTTCCATCGTCGCCTCGCGCCAGCTTAGCGGCACTCTTCAACGTTGAGGGAACACGGGCGGCACGCAGAATGACCTCGTCCTCCGGCACCCAATAACGCGGTGACGGCTCGAAATCCGGATTCTGCTTTTCGTTGAGGGTACAGTCGCGAGCTCCTTCCTCCTCATCGTCGCTCGCCACGGCGCCGTAGGTTGCCCAGCGATGATCAAAATGATGGATCATCTTGGCTTGGTAGAGCGGCACGCGGCGTTCAACGTCACCTGCCGTCTCACGCACCCAATCCGTCCCGTCACGGCTCCATCCGTCATCCTCCATCTGGCCTGACGTGCGGAAAAACGCGGAGTCGCCAGACATATGGAACATCGTCTGGAACGTGATGCCCCAGGGATTAATGTCACCGCCTTGCTCACGCAGCTGTTCCCGAATGAGCACGGGTGCGTGGGCGTAGAGTTTCGCTGCTAATTTTGCTTCGGCGTGGGTGCGAAAAACAGGTGCGGTTCTTGTATTTGGATTGATTGTTGCGATTTCTGATGGAGATAACTCAAAATGCCTCCTATCGTCCGCAAATTCTTCCATAGTGCGGGAGAAGAAGCTGAACGCTATTTTCGCTGGACCCGCTCCGGGCGAAGCAAGGGTAACAAGCGCGAACTTGAACCTTGCGTGTCCAATTCGATCAAAAAAACCAAGACCCGTCTGGAAGTCATTCAGGCTTACAAGGCGACGTTGATCTACCAGTGACGAAAAGAACGGTGCAGTGGTAAGGTCCGTAGCGATCCCGCTAGGAACAATGATGCCCGCCCGCCCGCGTGCTCCTGCCAAACGCGAGAACAATTCGGCAAAAAGTGCATAGGTGTTGACATCACCCCGGCCAGTCAGCGGGTAGCGGCCCGATGAGCGAGCAAACTCACTTGCGGCTTCCGCCGTACGCTTCGCAAAGACGAATTCGAGCCAAAGGCGTCCGTCAGCGCTAACGGGATCGGCCATTTGCAATGCATCAACTAGCTTTTGGCGTTCCGCCTTGTTGGGCGCACCTGCAATTGCAGGTGAGCGCGCGGCAAAAAATTCCTGCTCCTGAAGCTTGAATCGTTCCCAAGGCGGATTTCCGACGACGACATCGAACCCACCATCTCGCTCCATGATCTCGGGAAATTCGATGAACCAGTGGAAGGCGCCCACTTTCTCAGACGTCAGGCCGGCGCCCCGGCGCAGATGCTCCGCCGGCGCTTGGCCTCCCGCCGCTTGCCACACATGCTCGGTGAGCGGCATGCCGTCCGTTCCTGCGGCGCCGGCTGCTTTCGGCGTGAAAAACGCCGCCATGTAGAAATTGGCCGAGATATAGAGGTCACTGGCCGTCTTCAGACGCTGCCAGTCGTCGGACTGGCGGATCGCCTTGAAGCCCCGTGCTTTCGTCTCCACGCTCGCCAGATCGTCTTGCGCGATCTCTTTCAGCTTGTGATC
>JAGREQ010000244.1 GCA_020446465.1 Novosphingobium sp.
GCCAGAAAGGCGCGAACCGGCGCAGCACTATGCAAGGCGATGATCGCGATAACGGCAGCAAAACTCATCTGGAAGCTCGGTCCGACAAGCGATTCCGGCCAGAGGAGAAGCACAAACAGTGCCGCCACACCGACCAGACGGAACGACAGCGGTTCACGCCCCAGCGCCATCGCCAAAAGTACCAGAATCGCCGCCGCACAGGCTCTGACGGTTGGCACTTGCGCGCCAGTTAGCAGCGTATAACCAACACCCCCGACTGCGGCGAGCGCCGCCGCGACAACCGGCAAGCGTACGCGCAAGGCAAGCCACGGCCAGAAGGCAAGCAACCGCAATGCAATGAAATAAACCCCGGCAATGACTGCGCTCACATGCAGTCCGCTGATCGAAAGCAAGTGCGTCAGTCCCGCATCACGCATCGCTTCTGCATCCGCCGTGGCAATGGCGCCTCTGTCGCCACTGGCAAAAGCCGCCGCAATAGTGCCAGAAGAGCCGGAAAGTTGCGCTCGCACATGGGCCGACAGACGCTGCTGTACTTGTGCAATGCCGCCCCACACTTCAGCGGGTTTCAGGATGGATACGGGGCCTATAACGGAGCCGGTGGCAGCAAAGCCCTGAAACCAGGCCGCACGGGCAAAATTGTATGCGCCTGGCAGCATAGGCGGCGCTGGCGGCATCAGACGCACCTTTACCCGAATCACCGCACCCGTGGCGAGTTCAGGCGAATCCCATTTGTCAGGCAAATTGACCCGGATCTTCATCGGCATTGCATCATCTGGGTTGCGAGTCGCCAGAATCAGACGAACCCGCTCTTGCGCTGGCTGTTCAACCCGTTCCAGCACCCGTGCATCGAACACCCCCATAACCGGATGCGCCAGAGGCGGTGTTCCGACCATGGCCGATCTTGCCCAAATGAGAGCAAGGCCAGCCACCGCTGCAATGCACATTGAGAGTATGGCAAGGCGAAGGTTGGCGCGGAACTGATTGTGCCGCCAACTGGCAAGGGCAATAATGGCGATCAGCCCTGTGCAAAAAACAAAGACAATCCACTGCACGGGGCCAGAAAGCGTGAACCAGGCAGCAATTCCGGCTATGAATGCAACAATAAGCCAGGGCGCGCGATCTTGCCGCACCTCACCAAGGAATGCATCGCAATGGTTAAGTGCGCTGGACAAATGCCACCAGTTTCGCCAATGCCGCTGCATTGCAGCATTCACGCTTCCCGTCTGTGCGGACAGGGGCACTGGCGATGCGTGGTGGCTGTTCATGGGTCCATAGGAAAGGAAGAGACGGTCAATGGCAAGTGCGCGGGATAACGGTGTTGTTACACGGTTTGCCCCATCGCCAACCGGCTTCCTCCATATTGGCGGCGCCCGCACAGCCCTGTTTAACTGGCTTTTTGCGCGTCATCATGGCGGAAAGGCGCTGCTCCGTATCGAAGATACAGACCGGGCACGCTCCACGCAGGAAGCTATCGACGCAATTATAGACGGGCTGGACTGGCTCGGCCTGGATTGGGACGACACGCCGGTTTTCCAGTCGGAACGTGGATCACGCCATGTCGAAGTGGCAGAAATGCTGCTTGAACATGGCCATGCGTACCGCTGCTATGCAACGCAGGAAGAGCTGGAAGAAATGCGCGCGGCCCAGCGCGCAGCCAAGCAGCCATTGCGTTACGACGGTCGCTGGCGGCATCGCGACCCCTCCGAAGCGCCCGCTGGCACGCCTTTCGTCGTCCGTTTGAAGACGCCGGAAACCGGCGAGACGGTCATTGAGGATGCCGTGCAAGGGCGCGTTTCGGTTCAGAACAGCGAACTCGACGATTACATCATCCTGCGTTCGGACGGCACGCCCACATATATGCTCGCCGCCGTGGTGGATGATCACGACATGGGCTGCACCCACATCATCCGTGGTGACGACCACCTCAACAACGCCTTTCGCCAGTTGCCGATCATCCGCGCCATGAACGCGATCGAAGGTGGCTGGCCCGACCCTGTCTATGCCCACATTCCACTGATCCATGGTGCGGACGGGGCCAAACTTTCCAAACGACACGGCGCGCTTGGCGTCGAAGCCTATCGCGATGACATGGGCATTTTGCCCGAAGCGCTCAGCAATTACCTTCTCAGGCTCGGCTGGGGCTACGGTGATCGTGAGACAATTTCGCGCGAAGAAGCTATCGACCTGTTCGATCTGGCTGGGGTCGGCAAAAGCCCGAGCCGGTTCGACATGGCCAAGCTCCACCACATCAACGGACATTATATCCGCGAAGCCGATGACGCGCGACTTGCCTCGCTGGTTGCCCGGCGAATCGGTCCGGCAGCGGATGTGGCTTTGCTGGAACAGGCGATGCCCGTGCTGAAATCCAGGGCCAGGGATTTAATCGAACTGGCAGAAGGTGCTGCTTTCCTGTTCCTGCAACGCCCGCTGCAACTGACGGACAAGGCGCAGGGGCTTCTGGATGCGCAGGCGCGGGAGCGGCTGGCTCTCGTTTCAGCACGTTTCCACCAGGAAAATGACTGGACAAGCGATGCTTTGGAAGCCAGTCTCAAAGCAATGGCGGGGGAAATGGGGCTTGGCCTCGGCAAACTTGCGCAGCCCCTCCGCGCCGCCCTGACGGGTCAGACGACTTCGCCAGGAATTTTCGATGTTTTGGTCTTGCTCGGGAGAGACGAAAGCCTTGCGCGGATTGACGCGCAGGCCTGCGTTTCGAGCGAAACCGGTAATTAGTAAGGAGATCGACAGTTGGCTGAAAACCAGGCGAAGCTGACCGCCCATGGTGCGGACTTTGACTTGCCCATAATGAAAGGGTCAGTTGGCCCGGATGTCATCGACATTCGCAAACTTTACGCACAGTCAAACATGTTCACTTACGACCCCGGTTTTACCTCGACCGCGAGTTGTGAAAGCGCCCTTACCTACATCGACGGTGAAGAAGGCGTGTTGCTGCACCGGGGCTATCCCATCGGGCAACTGGCAGAACATTCCAGCTTCATGGAAGTCAGCTATCTTCTGCTGAATGGTGAGCTTCCCAACAAGACCGAACTGGACCAGTTCAGCTACACAATCAGCCGCCACACCATGTTGCATGAACAACTCATGCAGTTTTACCGCGGGTTCCGGCGCGATGCGCACCCGATGTCGATCATGTGCGGTGTCGTCGGCGCCCTGTCCGCTTTCTACCATGACAGCACTGACATTTCCGACCCGGAACACCGCAAGATCAGCAGCCATCGCCTGATCGCCAAAATGCCGACGATTGCGGCTGCCGCCTATAAATATGCTATCGGCCAGCCTTTCATGTATCCGGATAACAAGCTGTCCTACACTGGCAACTTCCTGCGGATGACTTTTGGCGTTCCTGCCGAACCCTACGAAGTTCACCCCGCCGTCGAACGGGCGATGGACCGCATTTTCATCCTCCATGCAGACCATGAACAGAATGCGTCGACCTCGACTGTCCGCCTTGCAGGGTCTTCGGGTGCGAATCCCTTTGCCTGTATCGCTGCGGGCATCGCCTGTCTTTGGGGGCCGGCCCATGGCGGTGCAAACGAGGCTGCGCTTAACATGCTGCGCGAAATCGGCACGCCTGACCGCATCCCGCACTATATTGAGCGTGCAAAGGACAAGAACGACCCGTTCCGCCTGATGGGCTTTGGCCACCGCGTTTACAAGAACTACGATCCGCGCGCGACTGTCATGCAGAAAACCGTGCGCGAAGTGTTCGATGCGCTTAAGGTTTCCGATCCACTGTTTGAAACCGCACTGCGTCTCGAAGAACTTGCGCTGAACGATGAATATTTCATCGA
>JAGREQ010000245.1 GCA_020446465.1 Novosphingobium sp.
TGAAAAACGCAGGCTGGAAGACCTTGACCAACACGTAGGCGGGCAGGCCAGCGACCAGCGCAATCACGATGTTGGCCATGATCGCGCCGTCATCGCCCGTCATCTTTCCGCCAACGAAAAAGGCCGTGACAAAGGCCGGCGCGCAGACCGCCAAGGCGGCAGCAGCCGGAAGCGTAAGCAGCAGCCCCATCTCGACCGCGTTGGTCTGGAGCCGTTGCGCCTCGCCATGGTTGTCCGTCTGGATATGACGGGCAAGCATCGGCAAAATCGCCGTGCCAAGCGCAATGCCCACAATGCCAAGCGGCATCTGGTTCAGCCGGTCGGCATATTTCAGCAGGGTGAGCGAACCTTGCGGCAAAGTGGTGGCAAAGAACGTGTCGACGAACTGGCTAATCTGGTAAACACCCGCGCCGAACGTGGCAGGCAGGATGAGGATGCCCAGTTTCTTCACCTCCGGCGTCAGGCGCGGCAGTTTGAAGTGAAAGCGCACGCCTGTTCCGCGGGCAGCCAGCCAGAGATAGGCAAGCTGCGCGACACCGGCAATCGTCACTGAAACTGCCAGCGCCTTGGCCACGATTATATCGTCCCCGCCTTCACCGCGCAGATACCAGCCAATGCCAATCCCGCTGATCAGCACGATATTGAGCAAGACGGGTGCGAAGGCCCCCGGCCCGAAGCGGGAGCGGGCATTGAGCAGGCCCGAAAGCATGGCCACCAGACTGATAAGCATCAGATAGGGGAAGGTGATCCGGCTCAACAGCACGGAAAGTTCAAACTTGCCGGGCACTTCCTGAAAGTCGCTGGCGAGCAGCCACACGATCCCCGGCATCGCGATCATGGCCAGCGCGCTGAAAGCAAGAAGCACCCAGATGAAGACGGCAAGGACATCATCGGCGAAACGCCCGGCTGCATCCTCTCCGCCCTCGCCATGGAGAGCACGGCTATAGAGCGGCACGAAAGCGACCGAGAACGCGCCTTCGGCAAAAAGGCGGCGGAAAGTGTTGGGCAGGATAAAGGCGAGCTGGAATGCGTCCGCCGCCATCCCCGCGCCGAGCACGCGCGCCATCAGCATGTCGCGCGCAAAGCCGAAGACGCGGCTGATCGCAGTCAGCCCGCCAATTGTTCCTACGTTGCGGACGAGGCTCATCGCCTTGTCCTGCCCGGCCCGATTGTCAGCCTTCGCCGCCCGGCGCAGCAGCACCTTCAGCGCCCTGCTGTTCAGCCGCGCGCGCCTGCAACTGCTGGATGTAAAGACCGTTGAAATCGATCGGATCGAGCAGGAGCGGCGGGAAGCCAGCTTCGCGGACGGCATCGGCCACGACAGCGCGCGCAAACGGGAAAAGGATGCGCGGCGCTTCGGCATAAAGAAACGCGTGTGCCTGTTCATCAGGCAGGTTGCGCATCCCAACCAGACCGCAATAGGACAGTTCGATCACGTAAACCGTGCCGCTGTCCATCTTGTTGGAGACGTTGATCTTCAGTTCAACTTCGTGGACTTCGTCATTGATCGGCGTCGCGCCAATGTTGAACTGGACATCCAGATTGGGCTGTTCCTGCCACTGGAAACAGGCAGGTGCATTCGGGTTTTCTACCGAAAGGTCTTTCACATACTGGGAAATAATCCCGGCAGCGGGGCTGGTATCGGCACCATTGCCCTGCGGGTTCTGGTTAAGATCGGTAAGAATATCGCCTTCATTGGCCATGTTGGATCGCACTTTCTTCAACAATGAGGCGACATTCATGGTGCCGCCGGGACAGGTTATCGCGCGCCTACCACTGACGGGCGACTATCGCAACGCCGCGCGCATCAGGTTGTGGCAAAGATGCTATACTTGGTAAATTCCCGCGCCGTGCATCGGTTGTTCATTTGTAATCTATACCTATCTGTTGCACATTGGTGTCAAACGTGTGGCGTGACACCTGCACATTTCGCCATCGCTTTGGCGCCATAACACTGGGCAACGGAAGAATATCGTGATTGTCGAAATCGTCATTCTGGCCATGATCGCCGCATTTCTGGGGCTGAGGCTTTATTCGGTTCTCGGACGTCGCGCCGAACACGAAGAAGAATCCATCCCGACCCGGTTTGAAAACCCGCCGAGGCAAGCCGGTTCCGACGCGACAGCGCAGCCTTCTGCATTCCCTCAGCCCATGCGACCGCGCGAATTTTCGGGCCTTCCCCCGGCGCTTGAACGCGGGCTTCAGGAAATTCATGCTGCGGATCGCTCCTTTGCGATCTCGCCTTTCGTGGAAGGCGCCAGGGCCGCTTATGCCATGATTCTCGAAGCCTTCTGGCAGGGCGATCGCGACGAGTTGGAAGCATTGTGCAGTCCCGATGTCTACGCCAGCTTCGCTGCTGCGATTGATGCGCGCGAAGCTGCTGGCGAAAGCCTCGACAACAAGCTCGTGCGAATCGAGGAAACAGTCGTCACGGCAGCGGAACTCGATGGCCGGATCGCTCGCATTGCCGTGCGATTCACGTCAGATATCGCCGCCGTCACACGTGATCGCGATGGCAACGTGATTGCCGGGTCGCTCGACGATGCAGTCGAAAGCCGCGATGTCTGGACCTTTGCCCGCGATGTGCGATCAGCAGAACCTGACTGGACACTCGAAGAAACCGACGAAGCCTGAGCCGCGGGGCATGGCCATGTCCAGCGATATTCCCGGACCAGTGGCCCGCGCGGGCGCAAGCGGCAGGCGCAGCGGGCCGATTAGCCGCGGCAGGCTGGCGGCCATCGCCGCATTTGCCCTGCTTGGCGGCTGTGTGCGCCTGATCCCGCAAACGCAAGCGCCGCCTGTCACACCTCCCGCGCCCGTCGCTCCACCAGTGCCAGCCAACGCCTTGCTGGCAGGCGTGAAGGCAGGGCCGAAAGTTGCATCGCTTGGCCTTACACAGCAGGATGCAGGCGCGGCGCTATCCTCTTTCGTGGAAAGCTGCCCCAAACTTCTCGCGCGGACTGACAAGAGCGGGCTGACACAGGCCAATGACTGGCGCACGGCCTGTGTGGCGGCAACCACTTGGCAATATGGTAACGCGCCGCAATTCTTCGAATCCTACTTTGAAACAGCGCGTGTCGGAGACGGCGCCGCATTCGCGACAGGATATTTCGAGCCGGAGATTGCTGGCAGCCGCACGCCCCGCGCAGGGTATGCAGTGCCGGTTTACGGGATGCCGCAGGATCTTGTCCGGGACTGGCCTGCCGACACGCCCGAAGCCGAACGCACCGGCCGTCCGCCGCTGGGCCGCTATGACAGCGACGGCAAGTTCGTTTCCTATTTCGACCGGGCTGAAATCGAAGATGGCGCTCTGGCTGGCAAGGGCCTCGAAATCGCATGGGCGGCTGATCCGATAGAGTTCTTCTTCCTCCAGATTCAGGGGTCTGGCCGTTTACGCTCGCCCGACGGCGAAGTAATTCGCATTGGCTACGCCGGGCAGAACGGACGCGAATATGTCGGGATCGGTTCCCTGATGCGCGAGCGTGGGCTGATCGGCAGCGAACCGGGCCAATACTCCGGCTCCATGCAGGGCATCATGCAGTATCTGCGCGAACATCCCGAAGAAGGCCGCGCGCTGATGCGCGAAAACAAGAGCTGGGTCTTCTTCAGGGAGATCAAGGGCGATGGGCCGCTAGGCGCGCTCAGCGTACCGGTACGCGCCGAATCCTCCGTTGCTGCCGATCCCAATTATGTTCCCCTCGGCGCGCCGGTCTGGCTGGAACTTGACCGCCGCGAAGCCAATGGCCTGTGGATCGCACAGGATACCGGCGGCGCTATCAAGGGGCCAAACCGGTTTGATACTTT
>JAGREQ010000246.1 GCA_020446465.1 Novosphingobium sp.
GGAAGCCGTTCAAACATGGGTCAAATCTCAATGAAAATTATCTCCCCTCCCGGGTCAAATCTCAGCGGAAATCAACACTACGCGACTGGTGATTTACGGCGGGTCCGAATCGGCTTCGAGCTGCGGTCGCAGCAAATTTTTGAGCAGATGAGAAAACGACAGGATTTCGCGTCAGTGTTTCCGACGATAGACGCTTGGAGTTACGCCCATCCTCTTGCGGAACTGCATCCCAAGATGGCTGGCGCTTGAAAAGCCACACAGCGTTGCAATAGTTCCGACGCTTTCTGAGGATCGGGTAAGCAAGGAGGCGGCACGATCCACCCTACGATCTATGAGGAACTGGCCAGGCGAATTGGCGAAGCTCGTTCTGAAGGCACGAGTGAAATGGCACGGCGAAAGTCCTGCAACCTTTGCGAGATCATCGACCGAAATTTCCTGGTGCAAGTGGTCCGCTATAAACGTCAGGACTGACTTTTGCACAAAGCCGGTAAGCCCACTGCCATTTCTATAAGTCGGATCGTGCTGCGCATTGACATAACGCTCTTCGAAAAACTGCGAAATGCTTTCCAGCAACGGAAAGATGTAACTGCCCGCACTGCCTGTTTCCTGCAAAGCGAGGGCTGTCGTCTGCGCTAATTGAACAAGCAAGGTGTCCCGAAACGGTCGCTGCGCTATTGGGAGAAGGTTCCCTCGGTTTACGTGGTGGGGAAGGTAGACATGGAGCATCTCGAAATCTCCGTCGAGCGCCCAATCGGTGGGTTGATTAGCCTGCAGCAGGACGACAGACCCGGGGGCAGGTCCGCGCCAGATTGAGCGGCCATTCTCGATCTGCTCAAGAATTGCTTCGCCGCGTAGCGAAATTCCAAGGATATCGCAGGAATGACCTTCAAACCTGCGCGTCATGGCCGAATGCCGCCAAAGCGCCGCAGACACGTCACGACGCGCTGACGCCATCGAAATTAACGGCGCCTTCTCAGTGAAGCGGGCTACCGCCTCAATCGTCTCGAACACTGAGCCCGGACCAATCGCATCGCATACCGACATTGCATGAAACCCCTCTCCAAAGATCCCGAGTGGCAGCCTTCCTTCACCGTTATGAAAGTCAATGATATAGGCAAAGGATGTGTCAGTCCAGATACTCCCGGACAGATGGCGAAGGTATGATTTCCTATCATGTCGAGTGACTCTCCCCCAGAAAAGTGGCCCATTTTGAGAGTTAGGACTTCGGCTATTTTGAGCTTGGAAGGAGCTTTGAATGGCTCGGAAGAAATGCACGCCGGAACAGATCATCGGGATACTGCGGGAGGCCGAGGTCCGGCTGTCGCAAGGGGAGAAGATCTGTGCGATTGATACCAAAGCCTGTGGAATCTGGACCACTGGAGGTATCGGGTTTGGCGCTGACGTGATTCACCATCGCGAACGGTTGGAGTTTTGCGATGGCAGCGGCGATCAGAGTTCGCGATGATTTCAGTCCAGGGCGGGTTCGGGCCTTTGCACGGCGTGCCAAGGATGCGGACCAAGTCCGCCATCTTCTAGCGATTGCGACGATCCTGGGCGGTGGAAGCCGAAGCGACGCAGCCAGGGGCAGCGGGGTTACGCTGCAGATTGTCAGGGATAGGGTGCTGCGCTTCAACGCGTATGGCCCTGATGGTCTGGAAACGCGCAAGGCGCCGGGGCCGGATACTATCCTTGACGACGGCCATCGGCGCGCGTTGGCAGATGTCATCGAAGCCGGCCCCATTCCCGCCGTTCATGGTGTTGTTCGCTGGCGGATCATCGTCCTCGTACAATGGTTATGGGAGGAGTTTGAAGTCTCGATCAGCAAGTAGGCGCTGGGGCATGAATTTCGGACCATGGGCTATCGCAAGCTCTCGGCCCGACCATGCCATCAGGGGCAGCGCCCTGAAGATATTGCCGCTTTTAAAAAGCCTTTCCCGCCCGCCTGGCGTAAATCCGAAGGCGCCTGCCCAAAGGCACACCGATAGAACTCTGGTGGCAAGACGAGGCCCGGATCTGCGCCGGGCTTCAGCATGGATCTTTGGGGCGATCTGTCCCGCAGAAGGCAAAGGCGCCGCGCTGGCCATGCCTCGTTGCAACAGCGAGGCCATGGATATGCATCTCGCCGAAATCAGTAGCCAGGTCGCACCCGGAGCTCACGCCGTGCTCATGTTCGATCTGTCACGGGCGTCTGCACTGCGTCATGATGCCGTATGGCTGCTGGAGAACTTCGCCAGTCGTGCCTTCCGCGATGGCTGGACGGTGGGGGAACTGTTCGGCTTTTGGCCTGACAAACCCGGCTGGGGCGGCATAGCAGACCGGCTTGATGGATCGCGCTCGCTCAAGATGACAGCAGACCGGGCGCACTGGCGGTGTGTGGTGACGGGTGACGTGCGGCAATTCAACCGGGGCGCGTATGGTGATCTGAAGTCTTTTTTGTCGCTTAAGATTACATAGGGAAACTTGAAGGTGGAGAGAAAGTTCAGAATAAATTGCAATTCTTTACCCTAACGGCACAATTCTCCATCTATCCGGTCAGCCAACCTGAGCGCCAGTGCGACAAGGGTGAATGTCGGATTGGCCCATCCGGCTGTAGTGAAGACCGAACTGCCCGCCACGTGCAAGTTGGAAACGCCATGCACGCGACATTGGCCATCAACAACGCCTGTTTTTGGATCGTCGCTCATGCGCGTGCCGCCCATATGATGATAGCCCGCAATCGGATGGTTCCCGACAGTAGGGTCAACCGGCCAATCGGTCCCGGTTTCCGATATCCAGTCACTTGGCGTAACATGCCCTTTGCCCAGTCGGCGCATTTCCTTGTCAAATACGTGTGTCATAACGCGCGCGGTGTGCTTGTCCTGCTCTGACAATTGCCAGTTAAGGTCCGCACGACGCTGCCCCAGCGCATCGCGTTCATTCGAAAGGACAATCCGACTGTTCGGGTTCGGGGCCTGTTCTCCGCGTACGATCATGTAAAGTCCGGTCATCCCGGTATTTGCCATCGCTTTTTCTACAGACTCACGCACCACCCTGTGAAACCACGCCCGGACGCCGCGATAGAGGTGGTCAAGCGCCCGCCCCTTCCTGTCCGGGTTCAGTGAATGCTTGATGTTGTGATAAACCCGGTTGCCCAGGGCCACGCCTTTTTCCGGCGGCCGTTGCAACTTGAATGTCACGATGGAATTGAGCGCGCGCTCCTGCTTCTGAACACTGTCAGCCAATCGCAACACCGGAGCGAGAGGGGGACCATCAGGCATGAAACGCTTCTGATAGGCAGCCCATAGATCAAACGGGCGATCCGTTTCCACTTTTGCGATGCGCCCGGTGGGATGTTCCATAAAAAAACGCCCAAGCTGGTCATATTGATTGCCGATCCCGTCAGGGATCACATCGTTTGAAGCCATCAACAACCGGACGTTTTCAATCGTCCCACAGGTCAGCACATAGTGGCGAGCCTTTAGCTTTGCGGATTGCCCATCGAGCGAGCGCACCTCGATATGTTCCACATTGGCGCCATTGGCAGCCAACTGGACATGAACGGCATTTGCGTGAAGCAGGATCGTCAGGTTAGGCGCGTCCATCAGGTCTTGCGCGCGGTCGCGTGAGAAACGTTCGCTCGCCTCGTCAAATCGCCACAGGTCGGTTGCGAGACATTCGGGATCAAAGCCCTGGTCAGGAATCCCGCATAGGCGATACGGGTCGTCCCATTCGAACGGGCCGATCTCGAAAATGTCCTGAGCCTGCCGATAATAAGGCAAGACGTCTTCACGCGTGATGGGCCAGCCGGAATAGGGAACCCAG
>JAGREQ010000247.1 GCA_020446465.1 Novosphingobium sp.
GCCGGCCTCATCGCTCTGGCTGACGCCGTGGCGTATTTCCTCACCCAGAAGCAACTTGAAAAAGGCGATGGAGCCGCGCCCGGAAATCCCGGCGCGTGACAGGAAATCCGCGCTTGCCGCATCGGCGCTCGCTTCCTGTATCCGGGTGAAGGACAGAAACTTGCCCATCGCGGCCTGTTGCCCTGCGGCCAGCACACCCATTGCCGCTTCGCCGCCGCCTGCCGCAGCCGCTGCAACGCCCAGCAAGAGCGAAAGAAGGGTGATATTGGTGGCGGCTTTGGCGCCTTCGTCAAATCGGATGATGTGTCCGCCGGTAATATGGCCCAGTTCGTGCGCGATCACGCCCTGCACTTCTTCGGCACTGCTTGCAGCGTTGATAAGGCCGCTGTGAATATAAACGGCCTGCCCACCTGCGACAAAGGCGTTGATCGACGGGTCATTCAGCAAAATGATATCGACGTTGCCGGGGGCAAGCCCTGCTGCCTTGACCAGAGGGGCGGCCATATCCTGCAACAAGGCTTCCGTTTCGGTATCGCGCAGAACAGACTGCGCCGCCGCCGGCTGAATGGCGAGCGAGAGGGCGGCCAGCATGGCCAGCAGGCGGCAGATGAAGCGCATTACCGCTTGCTAGCGCGTTTTTGGCTGAACAGAAACTGAAAGCCTGTAATTTCCTGTGCGGCGCAAAGGCCGTGCGTTGCCTGAACAGCAATCAGCCCAGCAATTTGCGCGCGGCGCGTTCCACCAGTGCAACATCGTCCGGCACTTCGCCCAGCATGGCTATCGAACCATCGGGCATACGGCGCACCATCACGAGCGCAAATTCTGCGCCATCGTCAGGAATTGCGTCGAAACCTTGCGGTTCCAGCTTGCGGAGTTTGCGGGCCAGGCTTTCGCGTGGCGCGCCTTCCGGCTCGACAGGTTTGCCGCTTTCTTCGCGGCGCAGGCGGCGTTCTGCCTTGACGACGCCCTTCAGGCCGCCGTCATAACCGGCCAGAAAATCCCCAAGGTCGCCCTTGGGCACGCCCAGGCGGTGCCCGTGGCTGAGCGCGGCGGCATATTCGGTAAGGCGTGTCTTGTCGTAATTGGCGCCAAAAACCAGCTTGACCACGGGCGTCATCGGCGCACGGTCCTGCATGGTGAGGCCGGAATCTGCCAGCAGTTCCTCGAACTCCTGCGGTTCTTCACCAGCAACGACGGAGAAATCGTATGCCTTGCTGATCGCGGCATAAAGGGTTTGCCGGGTCCGGTCTTCGCTGAAGTTGGCGGCCTCGGCCAGTTCCCTTGCCGATGCCAGCCAGTCGCCCAGCCCCATTTCGCTTTCGTCGGGTTCGGCAAAGGCCAGATCAGAAGGAGAGTCCATGAAAACGGGAGATGCTATTTCATCGCGGATTTCCGGCTCTTCCGGCTGGTCATCAGCGACTTCAGCGATGTGCGGCGCGCTTTCGACCGCCGCATTGGCGAAGTCGTGGTCATATTCCTCGCTGTCATTGTCATCGTCTTCGTCGGCAAAATCATCGTCGATACCGGCGGCGAGCGATGCGAAATCGTCGCTGAATGCCGTTTCGTCGTCATCATCGCCAAACTCGTCAATATCCTCGCTGCTGCCCGTTTCACGCATGGGCGTCAGGCCGGAGCTATGTGTGGACATGGGCATGTCCGCATCGGCATCCTCACGGCCAAAGTCATAGTCGCTTACTTCGTCATCGTCGTCATCATCATCGGCCAGACCAAGATGCGAGAAATCCATGCCGAAACCGGGCGTGGGAATATCCTGCGGGGCGTTGTCCGCAGCTTCCATCGCTTCTGACAGGTCGAGAATGGTGTCGTCCGTTGCGTCGGGTGATTCCTCCAGCCGGACGGACTCGCCGTTGATGTGCGGCACTTCGTCGCGGGCAGGCTTTTGCGAAAGCGGGCTTTCGGCGTCATGGCTGTCATCCAGCGCCTGATCGATTTCGAGCATCAGTTCATCAGTGGTGAACTGGTCGGCCAGTTCCTTCCAGTTGATGACTCCATAGATAAAGTCGATCGTATCGTCATCGCTGGAAAATGGCAGCAGGATGCCACGGTAAAGGATTGTCCGCCCCTGCTGGTTCACAAACTCGGCTTCAAACCCGATCGGGGCCTGATTGGCCAGAATCTGCATGTAATGATCGGTAATGCGCGACAGCAAGGAGCGGCTGGGCACCTCGTTCAGATGGCGAATCGTGCTTTGCGCGCCGCATTCTTCAGCCAGTTTGTCGCCAAGGAAGGCAATGCCGGGGTTTTCGATCCCGGTGCTGAAATCGAGCAGAACACTGTAGGGACCGAAATCTTCCAGATCAGACGGGTGCAATTCCTCGATCGACGGATAGTTCCTGTCAATCAGAAGGTTAGCCCAGAAGTTATAGGCGCGCACCTGCATACGTCGCTCGTCCTGCCCGACGGGCGAGGGCGGCGTTTCGCGCGTGATTTCATCCTCGACCGGGTCATAATACCCTGCATCGCCGAGATCGTCGGTATCAAAAGGGAAATTGCCCCTGAGCGTGTCCATTAGGAAGCCCCCAATAAGTCCTGTGAGGGTTTTCGCGCTACATGGTAAACATCTCGTTAAGGGCGCCTGCAGCTTTTTGCAGCGTCAGTCTTGCGTATGCCATGCGCTGCGTTTCGCTACCGCCCAAGGGGAAAGGTCAGGGTCGCTTGCGATAGCCTGTCGCCGCAATGCCGTGCGGGCCAGCCTTTCCACCTCAACCTTGCGGCGCGCCGGGGCAAGGGGGCGGGTGGGCGCGGGCTTCACAATTTCACCATCATAAGCATCGGCCACGATCACGCCGCAGCAATCGGGCCGAAATGCTTCATCTTCCAGGCAGTGCCTGTCGAGGTGCAGGGGCAGCCCCCAAAAGAACCGATCGCAGAAATCAAGATAGTCAGGCCATTTCCCGTCGCCCAGCAGATCAGCCCGGCTGACTTTTATCTCCACGATTACCAGTCGGCCTTTGTCATCGATGCCCATAAGGTCGGCCCGGCGCCCATTTCTCAGCGGCATTTCGGAAAGGCACCAGATGTCATTGCGGGCAAAGAGCCTGCTTATCCCGCGCGCGACAGCTTGTGCATCGGTATCGCCCGATGGGCCTTGCACTATACCTGACAGATGGGTCTCGACATGGCGATCATGCATATCAGATGCTTGGAACAAAAAGCGAACTTCGTCAAGTTATGCGAAGCCTGTCGCGCTCCGTTCATGGTCTATGCCGATGATCGCAAGCACGCTGCTGCGTGCCTGGATATATTCATTCCACAGTGCGCGGGCGGCCGGCACGGCGGCAGAACCCCGCGCCTGGGCAGATATCAACGCGGCGATCCCGGTTTCCATAACCGCGCTGATGTCGTTTATTGATCGTTCCGCAAGGTCGCGCCGCCAACCGTGCAGGTGGCGCATGGCGGTAGAGAAAGTTGTGCGTTCCGATTCCGGCTCATCCGGTTGCAGGCCGGCCAGAGTCGCAACAACGGCAGCAGCATCTTGCAGGCCAGCCCATTTCATCACGACAGGATCGGCGGTGGCTCTGCCAAACGGCGCGCGCTCCAGTCCCGGCTGAGGGCTTTCGTGCGATGACAGTCCGGTGCGGTTGCCGAATGGCCCCGAAGTGATGGACTGCATGTTCATGGAGGCTGCCTATCAGCATTTTGCTTGCCAAATCGCTAACCGGAATCAGGCGGTTTAAGAAGCCAAACTGGTGATTGATTGCCGCCGCGCGAATTATCTGGCCAGAGGCTTATGCCTTTGCTAGGCGCGCAGGCCACGCACCCGTAGCTCAGCTGGAT
>JAGREQ010000248.1 GCA_020446465.1 Novosphingobium sp.
TTCGCGCCAGTTTGCGCTTGTGGGCGGTGGCGGGGATGCCTGGGCTGCGGACAAGGCGGCAGACGCAGCCATCGTTGCGGCCATGCGGTCTGCCTCCACCATGTATGTTGGTGCGCGCGACACGGCAGGAAACCGCTTTTCCGACCAATACAGCCTTGATGGTGCGGCCTCTGCGATGGATGCTGCAACTGTGGGCTGCGCGCGCGGGCGTTGAATGTAATTGCGGGCCGGCACGGCCTGCGCCGACCCGCTCATGCGTTTAAAGCATTTCGAGAAAAAGTTGATAGACTTTTCGGTTAAGAAATGCGGGAAATCAAAAGACTATAGCGCTTTTTGCCGATTCAACTTTCCTACGAAACGCTATAGAAGTTAAAAACGCCAACCAACCGATGCTGCAATCTGGTGCCTGTCGGTATCAATATCGAACCGCTCCGAATCCGGCAGATTGCCACCAAAGTCGATTTCGGCATCTTCATACTTGGTATAGCGGTATTCGAGTTTCACGAAGGCGTTCTGGTTCAGCGCATATTCCGCGCCTGCGCCCACGCGCCAGCCATCAAGATCGACGTCCTCCGACAGTTCGGTTGTTCCATCGTTGGACAGAACATCGAGTTTGGCATTGCTGTAACCACCCTTCACATAGAGCAGCGCGTTAGGCGATACCTTCGCGCCGACACGCGCCCCCACGTAAAGATCGCGGTTGGTCTTGACGGACCCAAATCCAAAGCCTTCAAAATCCCCATTTTCAAATGTCGTCTTGGCAGTGGAGTCCATCAATTCGCCTTCCACACCGACAACTGCGCCGCCAAGATCGAAGTCATAGCCAATGCCCACGCCATACATCAGGCCATCGATAGACACGTCATTGTCGGCGTTTACATCGTCGTCGACGGAGCTGCCTGCCTTGGTCACTTCGTAGCCGGTGGTGACTTCAACGCGTGGGCCGGTGAAGGTCGATCCTGCATCTTGCGCGATCGCAGGCGATGCTATGGCAATGGCTGAACCGGCAGCGATTATGCTGAGCGTCTGTTTCATGATCTACTCCTTTTCACGGTGGCGGCATGTGCCACGGGACCAGTGAAATGGATCGACGCGCGAAAAGTTTCATTAACCTAACACAACGAAATCATTGATGTTTTTATGTCACACATAGCGGGATAGACCGTTCTTGTGGCGCGACAGAAAGCTCTGCGAGCAAGGAACTTCTGCTCTTGCTTTGCCTTCGCACAGACGCGCTCCTATATGGCGCCTATATGGCCGACACACAGCTTATGCCGATTCCGGGGCAGATCGATCCCGTTCCCGTCGCGCGCGACATCACGCCGCGTGCAGATGGCCGTGTCGATCTTCTGGGCCTGCCGCGCAAGGCGATCACGAACCTGTTCGCCAGTGCAGGGCTGGATAGCAAACAGGCCAAGCTGCGCGCCAAACAGGTCTATCACTGGATCTATCACAGGGGCGTGCAAGACTTTGACGCGATGACAGACATCGCCAAGACCATGCGCCCGTGGCTGACGGAACGGTTCGTGGTCGCGCGCCCCGACATTGTCGAGGCACAACACTCCAGCGACGGCACGCGCAAGTGGCTGCTGCGGACCAGCGACAACCACGATTTTGAAATGGTGTTCATCCCTGACGAAGACCGGGGAACGCTGTGCGTTTCCAGTCAGGTCGGTTGCACGCTTAATTGCCGGTTCTGTCACACCGGCACGATGAAGCTGGTGCGTAACCTCACCCCCGGCGAAATTGTCGGCCAGGTCATGCTGGCACGCGATGCGCTGGGTGAATGGCCGAAAGGCAGGATGGATGGCCTCGACGATGATGAGAACGCCGGCCATTACAGCGCCGACGGACGGCTTCTCACTAACATCGTGATGATGGGCATGGGAGAACCGCTCTACAATTTCGATAACGTGCGCGATGCCTTGCAACTGGTGATGGACGGCGATGGTCTTGCCCTGTCCAAGCGGCGCATCACGCTATCGACCAGCGGCGTCGTGCCGATGATGGACCGTTGCGGCCAGGAAATCGGCGTCAACCTCGCCGTTTCGCTCCATGCGGTGACAAAGGATGTGCGCGACGAAATCGTGCCGATCAACCGCAAATACGGGATCGAAGAACTGCTGCAGGCTTGCGCGGACTACCCCGGCGCATCCAACGCACGGCGGATTACGTTTGAATATGTCATGCTGAAGGACAAGAACGACAGCGATGATGATGCGCGCGAGCTTATCCGCCTGATAAAGCACTACAAGCTGCCCGCGAAGGTCAACCTAATCCCGTTTAACCCGTGGCCGGGTGCGCCTTATGAATGTTCCACGCCGGAGAGGGTCAGGGCCTTTTCCAACCTCGTTTTCGAGGCGGGGATTTCCGCGCCTGTGCGGACACCGCGCGGGCGGGATATTGATGCCGCCTGCGGCCAGTTGAAAACGAAGGCGGAACGGCTCAGCCGTGCAGAGCTGGATCGGCTGGCCGAGGAAAAGCAGGCTTCGCTGGGCTGAACCGAAAGTCCTGCACGGCAGGATGAACCGTTTACCGCAATCGTCCATCTGGCATTCAGCGACAAACTGCGACACTTTGGGTCAGTATCTCATTCCCAACGGGAGCAAGTTCATGCGTAAGTATATTATGGCCGGCACACTCGCCCTGTCGATGGTGGCGCCGATGTCCACAGCACCGGCCCTCGCCGATCCACCCCGCCATGCCCCGGCCCATGGCTATCGCGACAAGCAGATTTATGACAGCCGCGGATATTATCTCGAGCCGCGCGTTCTGCACCGCAACGACCGGATCTGGCGTGGGCGAGACGGACATTATCACTGTCGCCGTGACAATGGCACCACGGGCCTTGTAATCGGCGCGGCTGTCGGCGGGCTGGCTGGCCACGAAATCGCAGGTGAAGGCGACAAGGTGCTGGGCACCGTTCTAGGCGCCATTGGTGGTGGTCTTCTGGGCCGCGCAATCGACCGTGGCGACCTTAAATGCCGCTGATACGCTGACCCGGCCTGAGAAAGCCCCTGCAAAAGCACGCGAGACAAGGCCACGCCGCTTCCATGTCCGGGCCAGTTATGCTTAGGTCCGATCATGGAGCGGCCAGCAGTTCTTGTAACAGGAGGTGCAAAGCGGATCGGATCGGCGATTTGCCGCCGCTTTTCCGATGCGGGCTGGCACGTCATCATCCATTACGGGCGTTCACGTGCCGAAGCAGAAAGCCTTGCCGCAGCGTTGCCCTCCGCCGAAATAGCGCAAGCCGATCTGCACGACTGGCAAAGCGGTGTGGCAATGCTGGAAAGCCTTTGTGCTCGGCTTCCTGCACTAAACGCGCTGGTCAACAACGCATCGGTTTTCAGGCATGATAGCGCGCATGGGCTGGACCCGGCCACATTTGATGAAGCAATGCAGGTCAATGCAGGCACCCCGGCGCGCATGGCGCAGGCATTTCTGGCGAATGCCAACTGCGGCGCGCAAGCAGCGGGGCGCACAGTAATCCATGTGCTTGATCAGAAACTTGAAAACCCGAACCCCGATTTCTTTTCCTATACGATGAGCAAACACGCGCTGGCATCCACCGTTGACATGCTGGCGATGAATGCACCGCGCACCGCCGATCGCGTGGTCGGCCTTGCGCCCGGTGCGATCCTGCCCAGCCATGACCAGACGGCAGAGGAGGCGCGCCAGTCCCACCAGCTCAATCTGTTGCGACGCATGACTGCCCCTGAAGAAGTAGCCGATGCCGCGCTGTTTCTGGCCGAAGGGCCATTGGAAAGCGGGCAAGTGCTGTTCGTCGATTCA
>JAGREQ010000024.1 GCA_020446465.1 Novosphingobium sp.
TCCTGGACTTTGACCAAGGGCAACAGCCTGCGCCTGTTCTGGTTTTATGCCTTGGTATTTATTGTCTTTCTTGTCCTGTTGCTGGCGGTTTCGCTGGTGATAGGGCTGCTTGTGAGCGTTATTCTGGGCGAAGGGCCTGTGGGGATCGTCATAGAGGGGGCTGCATCAGGCGCGCTTGGGGCGCTGATGGTGGTTTTCTTCGCCAGCATTCTGGCCGCGGTCCATCGCCAACTGGCAGGGCCGTCTGCCGAAACGATCAGCGCGACGTTTGATTGAGTGTGAAGGGCCTCAGGCGTCCGGTTCTTTCCAGCCCCAGAACAGCTTGCAAGGCAGGATGTTGAACAGTTCGAACCCGCTGTCGATCTGCTTGAAATGGCGGGCCATGAAGTCCCGCGCCTTGGCCGAAAACTGATAGACAAGGAACGCGCCGCCGGGCCGCAACACTTCATGGGTTGCCTGGGCAATGGCCGGGCCTATGCCGTCGGGCAAGGTTGAAAACGGCAGGCCAGACAGCACATAATCGGCATGATCGTGGCCGTGCCGGGCAATGATGTCTTTCACGTCTGCTGCCGATCCGTGCACGGCGATGAAGCGGCTGTCGCCAATCGTGCGGCGCAAGTAATCAATGAAAAGCGGATTGGTGTCGATGACGATCAGTGTCGCATCGCCCCGCATCCGTTCCAGCACCGGGCGGCAGAACGTGCCAACGCCGGGGCCATATTCCACGAACAGCTTGCATTCGTCCCAGTTTACCGGGGCCAGCATCTTGTTGATGGTCAGCCTTGAGGACGGGATGATTGACCCGACCATGACGGGATGCTGAAGGAAGCCTTCGAAAAAGACGCCCCACGGACCCATCTTGCGAAAAAGCCGGTCCATCCAGCCCTCACGGCGCTTATCGCGGGTAAGCTCGCTTCCGGTCATGCTGGAGTCGATCCTCTTGCGGTGGCCTCTTGAGTATGGCCTGAATAGAGTGCGCCGCGTTGGCAAAAATGTGGCATATTTACAAGTCTTGCGCCGATGTGCCTGTGCAAAGCGATGGGTGAGTGTCGGAAATGCGGGTAGGCAATAGCGCGTGCCTTACTTCACAGGATTTCCCGGACCTTTTCGGGTGGCCTGCATAGCCGGACGCCTTTTTCAGTTTCCACCAGCGGGCGTTCGATCAATTTGGGGTCTGCGTCCATGGCGGCAATGACGCTGGCGTCATCGGCCTCGGTCAGGCCACGCTCCTTGGCGTCTGTTCCCGACAGACGCAGCCCTTCGCGGGCTGCCATGCCCGCATCGCGATAGAGCTGGGCGAGTTTGTCAGCCCCCGGCGGGGTCTTGAGATAAGCGACGACTTCCAGATCGACCCCCGGCGATTGCTGGAGAATTTCCAGTGTTTGACGGGATTTGCTGCAATTGGGATTGTGCCAGATGGTGGCTTTCATCGTTCAGTCGCTCCACATGAAATCGTCTGGATTGGCACTAGTCGCTTGCGCCGCCTTTGGGCAAGCGCATTGCAGGCACCGCGCGTGCCGCATCGGCGTCACTGACACCCGGCGCCGGGGCCGCGCTGATCCGTTCGTGCCCGCGTAAAGCTCGCCCCGCGCGCTGAATGGCGCTGACAAGCCGCGGATAGACGCCGCAGCGGCACAGATTGGGCACCGCGGCCTTGATTTCCTCTTCACTGGGGACAGGGTTGGATTTGAGCAAGGCCGCTGCCGCAATCGCGATGCCCGGTGTGCAAAATCCGCACTGGATTGCCTGCTCGGCAACCAGGGCCTGTTGCACGGGGTGGGACCGATCGGCTGACAGGCCCTCTATCGTTGTCACGAAACGCCCTTCGGCCTCTGATATGGTGATGAGGCAGGATCGCAGCGCTTCCCCATCGACAAGCACCATGCATGCGCCGCAATCGCCCGTCCCGCAGCCGTATTTCGTGCCTGTCAGGTTGGCCGCATCGCGCAGCGCCCACAGCAGCGGCGTGTCCGGGGCCATGGCAAAGCGCACGGGCCTGTTATTGATTGTCATGCGTGACACGCCGCCTAGCCCCTTTGCCTGTTGGAGGCGTCTATGCGCGAAAGCAGGGCATCGGCGGCCAGTGAGACTTGCTGCCAGGTCTCTGAAAATCCGCTGGCATCCCCGAAATAGGGATCGATAACGTCCCGGCCCTCATGTCCTGCAACAAGGTCCATCAGCATGGCGATCTGGGCCGCTGCATTTTGCGGGGCAACCGACCGGATATCTGCAAGGTTCTGACGATCCAGTGCGAAAATATGGGTAAAGCGCGAAAAATCGGCCTGTTCAATCTGGCGGGCGCGATAATGGCTGATGTCGATCCCGTGTCGCAGGGCCTCTGCCAGCGCGCGTTCGTCAGGCGGACGCCCGATGTGCCAGTTGCCGGTTCCCGCAGAATCCACAGTCAGCGCCAGCCCCTGATGCGCGGCCCGCGTTTCCAGTGCCGCCTGCGCCAGTGGCGAACGGCAGATGTTTCCCAGACAGACAAACAGGACCGAAGGCAATTTTCGTTCACGCATCGGGTGCCTTCCTACCGCCAATCGTTTGCAAATGCCATTGCCGCCTGTTTCGCGGTTTGATAGGCGCAGTCCATGAGTTATTGCGACACTTGTGTTGTGCGTAACAGAGCGATCTGTTCAGCGCTCGACCCAAACGAGATTGAGGCGATGAGCGCCAGCGGCCGCCGCCGCGTCCTTCAGCCGGGGCAATCCCTGTTGTGGGAAGGTGATGAGTCGGCCATTGTCGCCAACGTCATACGCGGGATCATGAAACTGACTTCCAGCACGGAAGACGGGCGCGAACAGATTGTCGGCCTCGTATATCCGGCTGATTTTGTCGGCAGGCCTTATGGTTCGACATCGCTATACAGCGTCACTGCCCTGGATGAGACAGAAGTCTGCATATACGGGCGCGGCGATTTTGAGCAGTTTGCGCAGTCACATCCGGCGATGGAACACAAGCTGCTGGAACGCACCTTATCAGAGCTTGATCGCACGCGGCGCTGGATGCTGCTGCTTGGGCGCAAAAGCGCGAACGAACGAATCGCCAGCTTTCTGCTGGAAATGGCGGACCGGCTCTCGCCACATGGCGCGGGCCTGTCTGGCGGCTGCGCGCCCGTCGACGACCATATCGCCTTTGACCTGCCCTTGTCCCGACAGCAGATCGGCGACGTGCAGGGGCTGACCATCGAAACGGTCAGCCGCCAGTTCAACCGGCTTAAAAGCGACGGCATCATCGCACTGCCATCAAGGCGCGCAGTCATTGTGAACGACCGCGAAGCCTTGATGGATCTTGCTGGCTAATGCCCTGAAGACCAAGCCGGACTTGCACCTCAGAAGCGGAAGCCGACGCCGGCGCTCAGCACCCACGGATCAAGATTGTGCTTGGTTTCCAGCAACTTCGTTCCGGTATTGTCATACCACTTGGCGTCTGCGCTCAGCCAGTATTTCTTGGCATCGAGGCTGAGCGACATGCCCGAATCGTTAATCGGAACATCGATACCGGCCTGCAGCGCAAAGCCCAGCGAATCGTCGAGCTTGAACTTTGTCGCACCCATGACAGCAGTTGCACCTGAACCGGGCTTTTCATCAATGAAGATGAAGTAGGTCGGGCCTGCACCGATGTAAGGTTTGATCGGGCCTGCATCGAGATGATACTTCAGCGTGAAAGTGGCCGGGATAATCTTGGCGTCCGCAACCATTTCCACCCCGGTAATATCGCGTGTGCCATCCACATCGTGCTGGGTCACACAGCAGATCGTTTCCAGCGAGATATTGGGCGTAAAGAAGTATTCGATCGCCACGGTTGGCACGACATTGTCATTGGCCTTTGTCTGCACATCAAGTGGTGCCAGAACGGCGGCCACTGCCGGGTCGGCATATTTGATCTTGTCGATTTCGCCATCGGGCAGGACGGCTGTCCCAAGCACCTTGACCTGCCATTTGCCTTCCGCATTTGCGGCATGAGCCTGGGTGGTGGCAGCCATGGCCATTGCAAGCGCCAGTGCCGATGTCAGTTTACGCATGATCTTCGTCTTTCCCGCGTTGCGGCGGCTGCCCCGTGCAGCACCATCTCAACCGCAGCGCATGTGGGGAAGATGCACGGGTCAAAGATTTAACGCATTGACCTGTCGCAAAATCATGTTTGATCTGTGTCAAGCAAAAGGTTTGCCATCGCTGCTAGGCATAAGTGGTCAAATCGGGATTGTGTCTCATCGCCCGGTTTGTCCGTGCCGGGAGTTCGTCGCCCCGGTGCATATCAAGCGCCTTGCGTCCGACCTGCCGGCTCGTCGCAACTCTCCAACTGCCCATGGCTGGCAACCCGGGTGCAAGGCGCTAATACCAAGGCGCTGAGATGCTGACGCATCACGCCTTGGAAATGTTCAAGCGCCACACGGGCTTAACCAAAGCCCGATGAGTCAAGCTCATCGAGCTTTGGTATAAATATGCGGGAAATGGTGCTCCGTGCCTAACCGCGCGGCGCTCTTGCCGCTGACGATGGCACGCTCCGCCTCATCCGTGACGATATTACCTATGATATGGGCGATAACGTCAGGCGAAAAGGTCGTGTTCGCCTTCGTCCTCGATCGGGTCAGGCACTTCCAGTTGGTGCGCATGTTCATGGCCATGGAACTTTGCCGGGCAGAAAACCATCTGCCACCAGCTTTCCGATAGTTCCGACCAATACTGGAGCGAGGCCATCGTCATCGTGAACGGCGTTGCCAGCAGGGCAACGGGCCAATTTTCAGACTGACTGCCAGCGGTCGGCCATACGGTCGGGATAAAGCCGCCCAGCGCGGCAGGTTTTTTCCTCTGTGCCATCAAACAAGAATACACTGGCTTCGGATATTTCGCAACTGCAACATGGATGGGTAAGTATCTTGGCAATTGCAGCGTTCAAGCGCGAGGCTGCGTGGTTTCCAGATTTTCCCATGCGGCAATTGCTTTGAATAGGCCGGAGAGCTTGTTGCGAACTTCCAGCAGTTCCTTGGCCGGCTCAGATTCCCTGATTACGCCGACACCTCCTTGCGTGTGGAGCACATCGTTCAGAGTCAGGGCTGCCCGTAAATTGAGGAAGAAGGCTGCATCGCGCATTCCGCCACCGACGCGACCGACAATCCCGCCATAATATCGCAAGGGTTCCTGCTGTGGATCGGCTATGCTTTGCAATGCCGGAGGATAGGAAATGAGCGCGGGGAAGGAATCGGAAAGGATCGTCTGCCAATCCAGATCTTCGCGCAGTGTGCCCGATGCGCGCGAATAGAGGTGCCGCACATTACCGAGTTCAAGCACCTTCATCTGGAAATCGATTTCCAGACTGTTGGGCTGGATCAAGGTTTCGATTCGTTGGCGATACCGTTCAAATGCCATTATGTGTTCGCGCTGTTCCTTTGCATCGGTCCGCAAGGCCTCCTTCCAGCGCGCGTCGGTTTCCGGGTCGGCAGACTTGCCGCGGGTGGCGGCAACGACGTCGAAAATCAGTTTCCCGTCCCTTACCTCGAACACATTTTCAGGGCTGCATCCCAATGAGATTGCATTTTCGCCGATGCGTGCGAAATGGTTGCAGGCAGCCGACGGTTCAGATGCAGCAAATATACGAAAGAGTTCAAAGGGATCTCGCCCTGCACATGTGCGCCGGTATGAACGGGTGATAATCATTTTGCCGTCAGGGTAGTCCGACAGCGTCGCGATTGCGCTTTCGAGACGCCGGGTAAATGTGGCATCGTCCTGGGTTGTCCAGCCCTCTGCTGGTTCGGCAGTCAGTTCCGATGCGGTTTCCAGATCGTTTGCATCACCGGCAATCTCGATCTCAACCTTGGGTTGGACACAATAGATAAGCGGCAATGCAGGGTCTGAAACTGACCTTGCCAGATCAGGCCCAACCATCCAGAAGCTCGGGCGATCCGGTTCCAGAAGCGTGCCAGCCTGCTGCAGGGGGTTGTCAGTGCAGGCTATCGTTCGCTGGCCGCTTTCGTCGCAGATCGTAAATGTGCCTTCCTGACAGGACACGGTCCGATGCACGCCAATACCGACAAAGGCGCGGCCCTGCCTTGGAATCTGGAAGATGTATTGCCCACAGTCTTCGCCTTGTCCCTGCCGGGCGAATGCTGCACAAGCGTCGGTAAGTACAGTCACCCTGTCGCTCCGGTTTTTTGATGCGTTTTACCTGCTGATGCCGCCGCCTGTGCAGCGGCATCCGATCTGTCGTTGCGGACGAAACGCACCACATGTTCGATCAGCGCATTACTGTCCGGGACTTCGTTGGTCTTGTATCGTGAAAACCATTCCGGCAGCTGGTCATCGGCTGGTGAAGATACTGAAACCGGCGCGCCGGTGAAATGTGGCTGGCACATGTCGAAAATCTCCTTTGCCGTGCCATCCTGTTGACCATTGAGAAATCCGGGGGTGGCAGCAACCAGCCCGCAACGATCAAAGGGCAGTCCGGTCTTCAGAAGTTCTGCATCTTGCGCGACGAGGATCATGCCTTCGACATCGCGGTGCATCAGCAGCGCATAGCCGGCGCGATAGGCGCTGGCGCAGCGAACGCCGAAAGGTTTGCCGCCGATTTCGGCCTGTGGGGCCATGCCAAGGCCAATCCTTTTGCAATCGGGCTGCTCCAGCCTCTTGCGCAAGTCTTCAACCAACGGTTCGCCTTTCTGAGCGAGCACCAGTGCGACCGGGATGCGCCCATTGCCCGATCCAAGCCTTGCACGAAGGATTTCAGCGTAGAGGTGATCCTGCGACGCTGCGATAAGCTGTGGCTGGGCGTTGATCTCGATAATGGTTGCGCCCGTTTCGTGCCACGGACGCGTAATATCGCGCGTGATCAGGTCGACCCCTGCGATGTCGAGGTCAAGAACGGCGACAGCCCGCTCTACCATCGCTCTGGTTTCGGGATGGACCAGGTCCGTAACATTGCGCGGGGTGCCGCCGGAGGAGAGGTTGGCAGCAGTGCGCAGTGCGACAAACTGGCCCTGAGTGGGGACCGTGTCAGGCGTGATGCCTTGTGCGTGCAGCACGTCCAGTGCTTCTTCATCAATTTTGAGCGGACGCAGGGACGCTGCGGCATGATAACCGCGACGACTGTCGAGGTTGGCTTCTTCTACGAGCTGGATGATTGTCGAACGTCCGTTGCCAGTGACGCCGGCTTGCTGGCGGCCGACTGCCCAGCGCAGCGTTCCATCGACCACGATTAGGCGAATATCTTCGCCTTCACAGTATTTTTCGACCAGCACTTTCTTGCTGACCCTTGCGGCTGCGTTCCAGGCTTTGTCGAGCTGCTGCTCGTTGGTGATCTGTGACACGACACCCACGCCACCGTCCTTGTCTGCAGGTTTGACAACGACCGGGTAGCCAATCCGGGTTGCGGCTTTTCGTGCTATTGCAAGGTTCGCCGCGAGGATATGGGCCGCGCCGGGAAGGGCGCTCTGGCGCAGTATCGTCGCGCAAGCGAATTTATCGCGCGCAATGGCGACACCAAGGTTAGACGTCGTGTCGAGTATGCTGCTTTGTCCGCGAAGCTGGTTGGCACCCCAACCATACTGGCACACCGCCTGAGACAAGTAATGGAGCGGAATATCGGCTCTTTGTGCCGCTTCCAGAAATCGAAGAGTATTCGTTCCATGCAGCTTGGCCTTGCTTATCTGGGCAATTAGCTGCGCGCGCATTCTACCCTGATCCGACACCTGTCCGGCACCGCTTAACATGGGCATGATCGTGCGACATGCCATGATGATGGCATTGCGCGTATGGTTTGCATGACCTGGCAGATAAGGGGCCGCGACAGAAATGTCGAAACCACCAGTATCGCGCCGGTTCCACCCCCGTATCTGCGGGCGCGCGAACAGGGGCAATCCCGCTTCGGCAATGACATTTGCGACGAGGGTGGCAACGCGGTGGGCGAAACCGTAAGCAATACTGCTGTCTCTGCCACCTTCTTTTGCCGTATCTTCTGCTTCAAGTTCAGCCAGAAGCTGAACATAGGTTGCCTGATCACGCCAGAATGTATGCAAAACCTTGTCGATTGCTGGCCAATCGATGTCCTGGTCGAGGAGGTCGTCCGTGGGGAATTTGAACACAGCAAGCAGGGTGGGCGCTGTGACGCCGTAGGCATGGCCGGGAAGGATTCCGGTCACGCTTATTTTCAGCGCGCTGGAATCTTGCCGGGGGACTGGCCCATCCTGCTTTGTCATAGTGCGGTTTGTCCTGCTGCTGATTGCAGTTTTCCCACTGGAACATTGCAACAGGGCCGGTCAAGCGAATGGTTTGAAAAAGCTATTGAGGTATGGGCAGCGAACGTGCTTCCGCTGTCCGGAAATATATCATGTCAGCGATTGCTGGCAGATTTTGCGCCTGTTACCCTACCCGCAGTGCAATCTTCCGCTGCAGCACCGACCCAGGCATAAGCCTGGTTTACGTCTTCCAGCCTGAACGCGCGCAGTTCTGCCCAGCACAAGGGCGCGAAGACTTTCTCACCATGGAGAAATGCGCCCGTCTGCGTGACGACCGCGATCTTTTCAAATGCGCCGAGATGGCCAAGACCAAATTCCATATCCTTCCAGATTGCCGCTTCTGAAAAAGAATCGAACTCAGGCCCGAAAATGAGCAGCAGGCAGAGTTTGCCATACGATGCTGCTCTCTCCTCCACCGTCTGGACGAGGGTATTGACGTATTCTTCGGCTGTAATCTGGCCTTCGGCTCTGAAGCCGACCACGTGGGGCGCAATATCGCCCAATGGAACCAGACGTCCGGGCTGATCATCCAGCGTGCCTGCCCAGTCTTTTGCAGCGTCGAGGTGGTCAGCCTCAAAATGCCTGACCAGCGTATTCCTCAACGTATTGCGCAGATGGGATGCAGCAAGTTGTGCAGGCGCGCCGTCGACGAATGCAATTTTTCGCGGGTGCAAACTTTCGGTGAGCGCGGAGGCCAGCTTTTCTTCAACCGCATGAAGCTGGCCATGATCGCTGGCGTGTTTCGACACGAAAACAAGGTTCGGGGCCTGGCCCCCAGCTTCAAGGCAATGCTCGATTTCAGTGGTCAGTTGTCCCAGAATATCAGTCGGCAGGTCATCTCCCAACGTTACGGAGATGATCGGCACGGACGAGATAGTGTTCCCGGTCATGGCAGCGTGCCTCGGTCAGACAAATCACCCTGATAATATGGGGTCCAGCGCAGGAAATGCCAGAGCCAGCGCCCACGCCGCCTATAGCCTTTTGATTTTCCGCATTTCTTAGCTGAAAAAGTCTATCAACTTTTTCTCGAAATGCTTTAAGGCGCCAGCGCCCGGCGGATTGCTGCGATCGTTTCGCTTGCCGTGCCGAGAGCGTCGCTTTCCTGATCGAGCACGATCGTAAATGCTTGTTTTTTGAAGGCTTCAAAATCGATTGTGGCCTTCAGCTCCGGATCCGCAACAGCGCTTTTGATGATATCGACAAGCCGTTCGACGCCATTCAGACGCCCCCACAAATAATCGTTCTCCCGCGCCTGTCTGCTCATGAATCCGCCAAACCCGATCACCGACGCGCCCTGCAGCGCGCGCAGTTTCATAATTTCGGCAAAGCTGGTGCCATCAACCGGGCTGATGCGATCTATCAGTATCTTGCTGAAGGAATAGGCATTGGGCATCGTTTGATAAATTGCGCCCATGACGGGAAGCAAAACGATGTCCCAGTACGGAAAGCCAACGAAGCCGGAGCGTATTTCCTGACGGCATCGCGCGCTCATCCGGTTTACTTCGGGTGAGGTGAGGATTTTATCCACCTCGACATTCGTTCCGACGAGGGAGAACGTCTGGCTGATGGCGTTGAGGAGGCTGGTCAGGTCGGCATCGTGAAAGTGTGCAAAATTTTCCGGGCCGCCCCAGTCGTCGAAACTCGCGCTGCAAAACAGGTTGCAGGCCTGCAATCGTAACTTTCGGTCCGATCGATAGGCGCTGGCCCCACGATCGAGGTCTTCAAGGCTTCTTGTGAGTTTGCGCTTCAACTGGTCGAGGTCCGCGGATGAGGCAGAGGCAAAAGCCGGTTGGTCCAGCTTGCGATAAAGAGAATTGACGCTGCTTATCACAAGTGAAATCCGGCGCTTCTTATAGGGAATCCCGAAATCGACGATAAAACGCGAAAAAACGGGCAGGCCCTTGTCCTCCATGACTTCATCGGGAATGCGATAATTGTCGGCAAGAATGGCGTGGGCCTTGCACCAGGCCTCGATTACGCGCCTGGTGCGAACGGATTTCTCTGAAAAGCGATTATAGCCGCAGATATCGTTGATTATGCTGGTTATGACGTCGATGCCTTCATTGACCAGCGCGCGCACCCACGGGTCATAGACCAGCGCCATGGCAGCGAGGGCGTTCGTTGATGTGAGCCTCAGATGGCGGATTTCACCTTCCGATAATTCATCGCCGATTGCCCCCACCGTGGCCTGTTCAATCAGTGAAATGACATGGTCGCGCGACAGTTCGACAATTTCCTGAAGCCGGTCGACCTGGCTGTTCAGAATGCCCACGCTTTCCAGTTCCTCAAAAATCGGGATAGTGCGCGGAAGGTCGCTTAACGCATTGCGAATAGTTGAAAAAAATCCCGGTATCTGGCCAGTCTTTGCCTGATCCGGGTGGACAGGGTGGGGGTCGACATAGACCAGCCTGCGATCAACCTCACGATAGGCGTAATGCTGGGAGATGGCGCGAATGGCTGCCTGCACAGGCCGGTTGTTGAGAATGCTCCCATCGAGCAGGATGATGTCTTCCGGGTGGAGGCTGGCTGCAAGCTCGGCAGCGAAATTTGCATCATAAAACCGGGATCGCCCGCCCCATGTTCTTGATGTTTTTTTCAGAAAATCATCGAGTTCGGCAATGGACGCAGGCGGGAAAGCGCCGGGATAACTCGCAGTTGCCCTGCTGGCGAAGGCAAGGCCGGCTATATTATCGTCATCAAAGCCTGAAACCGGGCTTTGCTCGCCCGAACTGCGCGCCATGAAATGCAGCAGGCGCCTGTAATCGCGTTCGTGAATAACCGGCGGGTCATGGATGAAGATAGGCCGTTCAAAGCCGTAATACTCCGTAACCGATAGATAGACATCGAGCAGGCTTTCGGGTGGCAGCAAGGTTGATTGCCTTGCCGCATCAGCGTTCATCGCTTCAAAGCCATTAAAAAGCAGGTCGAGAAAATGCTCCCCGTCCAGTGGCGGTTTGAACCAGCGTGAACGGATGAAAGAGGTTATGCGGTGGCGCATTTCCACCCCGCTTTCGGCGGGCAGCAGTCCTTCCCTTTTCATACCCAGGAAAAGCAGGCGCACAAACGGCCAGACATACCATTTGCTCCAGGGTTTGGGGCGTGCCTTGGGCGCAAGCAGGCTGAGAATGTCCGCTTCGTCCAGCCAGAGTTTCGTAATCGGCGCAATATCGAGATCGTGCGCGATGGCCCGGCCGAGCGTTATGCCGTTGATGCCGCCTGCGGACGATCCCGAGATTATGTCGACAATAACCCGCAAATCCAGTGATTTGCCCAATGCCTTCAGCAGATCGAAATAGACAGGCTCGGTGGATGAAGGCCAATGCGCTTGCGCATCGTAGGTGTGGGAAGGGGCCTGTTTTAGCGTGGGTGTTCGCGGAGCATGATAGGCACGCGATGCCCGCAGAAGATTGAGAATTTCCCGGTTTACACCATGCTGGTAAATGGCAAGCGAAACGCCACCATAAAATACAAGTGCAAGCCTGAGTTCCTTCTCTTTCACGGCAACGCCTCACGCTAAATCGCTGGAGAGAGGCAATTATGACACAAATCGATTACTTGAACGTCATAGGCTGAAGACAAGATCTCCAACCTGTTAAATAATATCACAAATCAGATGTTGAAGTGCCATTTGTGAAATCGGTGCCAGCCTTCTGGCGTTTCCACCCTTTCGCATCAGCCAGGTATTGTGTTGCCGTTATTCCATATTGCCCAGCGCCCAATGTTCCATTGCATCGAGAATGGGTTTCAGGCTTCGTCCGCGCGCGGTCAGGCCATAATCGACGCGCGGCGGGATTTCGCGGTAATCCTGCCGCCAGATCAGTCCGTCGGCTTCCATCTCCTTGAGCGTTCTGGACAGTGTGCGGTGGGTGATTGCCCCCAGTCGGCGCTGCAACGCATTGAACCGCAGCGGCCCATCCAGAAGCCAGAAGATGACCATTGGCCTCCACTTGCCGGACAGCAGTTCAAGGGCGCGTTCGGCGGGGCAGAGAGGCTTGTCTTCCTCGCGTTGCAGCATACTCATTTACAGTATCCTTAAGGATCGTACTTGTTGCATTGCCTGTGTCCACATATGTAGGTTGCAACATAAAGGCAATGCCTAGGGGCGGGGCAGGCAAACGCCCCCTTGAAAGGTTGTTCCATGAAGACAGTCGAAAAGATTTTCCGAAGTGATTCCAGCCACTGGGTCGGTGACGGTTTCCCGGTCCGTTCCCTGTTCAGCTACAACGGCGATACACAGGTGATCAGCCCGTTCCTGCTGTTCGACTATGCAGGGCCATGGACCTTTGAGCCAGTCAGCGGCCAGCCGCGCGGCGTGGGCCAGCACCCGCATCGCGGGTTCGAAACCGTGACCATTGTCTATGATGGCGAAGTCAGCCACCGGGACAATGCCGGCGGCGGGGGCACGATCGGCAGTGGCGATGTTCAGTGGATGACAGCAGGTGCAGGCATCATCCACGAAGAGTTCCACTCCCCCGGATACTCCAGAAGCGGCGGGCCTTTTCGCATGGTCCAGTTGTGGGTCAACCTGCCTGCAAAGGACAAGATGACGCCACCGGCCTACCAGGCCATCACGCGGGACATGATCCCCGAAGTGGTGCTGAATGGCGCACGGGCGCGGGTCATCGCGGGCGATCTGGAAGGAACACGCGGGGCCGCCCGCACCTTTACGCCCGTCAATCTCTGGGATGTGCGGCTTGATGCAGGTGCCAGCATTGCGCTGCCATTGCCTGCAGGGCACACCAGCATGATTGCGGTGCTTGCCGGGCATGTCACAATTGACGGCAAGGCTGTGGGCGAAGCGGAAATTGCTTCCCTGTCGATTGATGGCGATGGAGTGCAGATTGCGGCCGATCGCGACAGCATGGTGCTGGTGATGACCGGAGAGCCGATTGATGAACCCGTTGTCGGCTATGGCCCCTTCGTGATGAACAGCGAAGATGAAATCCGCACTGCGTTCAATGATTTCAACAGTGGCCGGTTCGGCGCGATGGCCCCTGCCTGACTGCAAGTGATGGCTGCCCTGTTTTTTACGGGGCAGCCGGTCCTGTGATCGGACACTGGTTTAATCCTTATTGCAAATAATTCGCAGGCGTTTGATCGGTTTTATCGATTATTGACCGGGGAAATTTGCGATGGAAATTGCGCGTGGAAGGGTCCACTTCCTGACGACGGATTCTTTTACTCAAATCAAGGAGCATAATCATGGCACTGAAGGGTTCAAAAACCGAAGGAAACCTGAAAGAGGCGTTTGCCGGTGAAAGCCAGGCCAACCGCCGTTACCTCTATTTCGCACAGAAAGCCGACATCGAAGGCTACAACGACGTTGCTGCCGTGTTCCGCTCAACCGCCGAAGGTGAAACCGGCCACGCGCACGGCCACCTCGAATACCTCGAAGAATGCGGCGATCCGGCCACCGGCCTC